>NZ_JBFULS010000003.1:0-187253 GCF_054049775.1 Methylobacterium sp. P5_C11
GACGATCGTCGCCGCCCGTCGGCTTGGGCCCGTCGGCTTGGGCGCGACGTGGCCTTCCTGCGCGAACCGCTCCGACCAGCGGCTGGCACTCGACACGCTTACACCGAACCGGGCCGCCGCTCGATGGAAGGAGGCGCCCTCGGCCACGGCCGCCACGACACGCTCGCGCAGATCGACAGACAACGGTGAAGGCATCGAGGGCTCCTTCACCACTCAACGCGGCAAACCGCTAACCCGTCGCAACGCGGCCGGGCACGGCTCTAGGACGTCCTTTAGGGCTGATGGAAAGAACCTGAACGTGTCAGGTCCGAACCGTCACACCACATCGCGGGATTCTGCACCGAGGAGAGCTGCGACTCTGTAATCGCGCGGGCTCACGCCATGGTGGTGCTTGAAGCGTCGGGAGAAGTGCGCTTGGCTGGTGAAGCCGTTCTCGTAGGCCAGCATGCCGATAGAGACGTGGACGCAAGCGGGATCCGACAGGCGCGCGCTCGCGGACTCCAGCCGTCGCCGCCAGATCCAATCGGAGATGAGCTGTCCCCGGTCTTGAAACAGCTCCTGGAGCCTGCGCAACGATACGCCGACGGCGGCGGCAAGGCGCGGCGGGTCGAGGTCCGGGTCGCCCAGGTGAGCCTCGACGTACGCCTTGGCACGCTGAATCACGAGGCTGCCCTGAAGCGGCCGAGGAACCTCCCTCGCGAGCCGCTCGGCGATAGTGGCCACGATCAGGTCGGTGCCGACCTGCGCCATGCGGGCTCCGGCTTCGCCGTCGAGGTCGTGATGCACCCGGATCAATTCGTGAAAGAACCGGGTGGTCAGGGCCGTGGAAGCAAGGTCCCTGCCCATCGTCAGGGACGTATAGAACCGGCTCGGCCCGAGCATGGCTTCGAGGCGCTCGCGCGGGATCTCCATGAACAGGGTCTGGCTACCGACGCTCGACTCATGTGTCGCGGGGCGATGGTCGAGGACGACGAACTCCCCGGCCTGCTGCACAGAGGATCGGTCGTCCTGGCTGCGCCTCGCCAAGCCCGCAAGCTTGAAGATCACGACGACCGTTCCCTCCTTCCCGTTGCGGCGGATCAGACCGGGCGTCGCCTCGCTGCGAAGTGCGTCGTGCGAGACCCTGGTGATGAGGAGCGGGCCGACGTTGGCGATCTCCAGTCTTCCGTTGAACGGACCCTCGTCGATGCGTCTCTGCTCAAGGGGAACGCCGCGATCCATCAAGGTCTCGCGCCAGCGCGCATAGCGGAGGCGTGAATCGAAATGATCCGTCGAAAATAGCGTTTTCATCAGAGACAGGTCGAAGCGACGTATCGAGACATTACAGATGTCGATCAGGAACAATTTTCAGCATTTTATCCTTCCCTGAGCTACCTTTGGCGATGACCAAGACAAAAAGTCGTATCCGTGCCTGAAATATCGGCAGAATCTATTGCAAAAAGATTTCAAAAAACCTCCCTTACAATATTAAAATGACATCTATTTGAATTCCTAGAATGATCAATGTCAATAATAACTATCATCCACGCTGCCTTCAGTTTATGACAACAGCATCGATGTGAGCAAGAGTGCGCGACGCGTCTCGATCATCAGTGCGTATGATTTCGCAAATTAAGCATCGGACAATCGATGGCTTCCTCGAAATTACTAGTCGTGCGTATTTTGCCCGCTGAAATGACGATGGATGTGGTGGAAAACTACGTAGATCGTTCGATTATCGCCTGAATGAGTGTCCCCGATACCGATACCGAGAATGCTGCGATGTCCGGTTCAGCGGTCAGCACGCGGTGACGGCAGCCTCGTGGAGGTCGTAAGGCCCTCTGGATACGGAGACTGGCAGCGAATGGCGCTGCATTGCCCCCGTATCCCGATCCCTGATCCGTTCTCGTCACGCCGTTCTCGCCGGCACGGGCCGAAGTCGGTCGCCAGGGCAGATGACCTCCATGCTGGCCGAGGCGGATGATCCGGGCACGACAGCCGCGGCGGTGGCCCGGACCATACGTCCCGACCGATCGGCTGCCCCGGAGGCGGACGCCTGCGCAATCCGCTCCTCGTCGAGCGCTTACCGGCCCACCGCCTTGAGGTGCGCTGCGGAGCAATACGGACAGCGCGGTTCCTTCATGGCGGCGAATCCCCGGGTCGCGTTGCCGCGCTCGCCATGCCGGACTCCCCGACAGGGTCGGGGCGGCATCCGATGCAGATCCTGATCGGACCGCCGACAAACGTTACAGGTCGGCGTGGGCGCGCATGCGGACATGGCCGGCCGCGTCGACAGCCACCCCATCGAACGCTGACCCCGCGATCCGGCCGCACACGCGAAACGTCTGATTCGCGGTCATCGGCGACACGCCGCGATAGCGGAACGTCCGTGGCACGCGTCCGAGCAGCGTGGCGGCGAGGTTCATCAGCAAGCTCGCCTGCATGGGTCCATGCACCACGAGGTCGGCATAGCCTTCGACCTGGGTCGCATAGGGTTGATCATAGTGGAAGCGGTGGCCATTGAAGGTCATCGCCGAGTAGCGGAACAGCAGCGTCGGCGTCGCCGGTACGTCCCAGACGAGGTCGTAGGCTGCCGGATCGTCGCGTTCGGGCGCCGCATTCGTCCCGGACTGCGCCCCCGCCGCCTCGCGATAGACGATGTCCTGCCGTTCGCGCAGCGCGAGGCCGCGGCCGGTCGCGACCGCGTGGTCGACGGTGACAAAGCACAGGCGCCCGCTTCTGCCCGCCTTGAAGGCGATGTCCCGCACCGTTTCGGTCCGCGTCACCGGATCGCCTGCGCGGAGATCGGCCAGCGTCTCGATCTCGCCACCGGCCCACATCCGCCGCGGCAGCGGCACCGGGGGCAGGAAGCCACCCTTTGCGGCATGGCCGTCCGGTCCCAGGGCCTCGGCCGGCGGCGTCTCCGGCGCGAGGCACCAGTGCAGGGCCGGCGGCGCCACCCCGTCTGGGACGGGCGCCAGATGCGGCGCGAAGGTGGCGCGGAACTCGGCCAGCAGGCGCGGTGTGACGAGGTCCGACGCGTCGCGCGTGCGGCCGATCCAGGCGGAGAGATCGGACATGTCAGTACGAGCGCGGCAGGCCGAGGACGTGCTCGGACAGGTAGGCCAGGATCAGGTTCGTGGAGATCGGCGCGACTTGGTAGAGGCGCGTCTCGCGGAACTTGCGCTCGATGTCGTATTCCTCGGCGAAGCCGAAGCCGCCATGGGTCTGGATGCATGCATTGGCCGCCTCGAACGAAGCGTCGGCGGCGAGCATCTTGGCCATGTTGGCTTCGGCGCCGGGGTTTGCGCCGCCCTCGTAGAGCGCCAGCGCCTCCCGGACCATCAACTCGGCCGCGCGCATGTTGGCGTAGGCCTTGGCGATCGGGAACTGTACGCCCTGGTTGGCACCGATCGGCCGGCCGAAGACGGATCGTTCGCCCGCGTAGGCTCTGGCCCTGTCGATGAACCACTTGGCGTCGCCGATGCACTCGGCGGCGATCAGGATCCGCTCGGCGTTCATGCCCGACAGGATGTAGCGGAAGCCCTTCCCTTCCTCCCCGATGAGGTTCTGCACGGGCACCCGGAGATTGTCGAAGAAGACCTCGGTGGTGGCGTGGTTCATCATCGTCCGGATCGGGCGGATCGTGAGCCCGTTGCCCTTCGCCTCGCGCATGTCGACGAGGAGCACCGACAAGCCGTCGGTGCGCTTCATGCCTTCGGCCTTCGGCGTCGTCCGGGCGAGGAGCAGCATCAGGTCCGAATGCTCGGCGCGGCTGGTCCAGATCTTCTGGCCGTTGACGACGTAATGATCGCCCTCCAGGCGCGCCGTGGTCTTCAGGCTGCTCGTATCGGTACCGGAGGTCGGCTCCGTCACGCCGAAGGCCTGGAGCCGCAGGCGCCCCTCCGCGATCGCCGGAAGGTACTCGGCCTTCTGGGCCTCCGATCCGTGCCGGAGCAGCGTGCCCATCGTGTACATCTGCGCGTGGCAGGCGCCTCCGTTGCAGCCCGCCCGCTGCACCTCCTCGAGGATCGCGGCGGCCGCGGAGAGCGGCAGGCCGGAGCCGCCATACGCCTCGGGGATCAGCACCGACAGATAGCCGCTCTCGGTCAGCGCGTTCACGAACTCCGTCGGGTAGGCCATGTCCCGGTCGAGGGCGCGCCAGTACGGTCCCGGAAAGCCCGCGCAAAGCTTGGCGACCGCCTCGCGGATGTCGGTATAGGTCTCCATCGACAGACTCCTCAGGCTGTGCGGCCGCCATCGACGGGGAGATCGACGCCGGTGATGAAGGCCGCCTCGTCGGAGGCGAGGAAAAGGGCGGCCGCGGCGATGTCGCTCGCGTCCGAGAGGCGTCCGAGGGGGATCGTCGCGATGAACCGGTCGCGATTCTCGGGCGTGTCGAGGACGCCCATGAAATGCTCGAGCAGCCCGGTCGCGCCCATGACGGGGCAGAGGGCGTTCACCCGGATCTTCCAGGGCGCGAGTTCGAGGGCGAGGGACTTCGAGGCGAGGCTCGCCGCCCCCTTGGAGGCGTTGTACCACGTCAGCCCCGGCCGCGGCCGCAGCGCCGCCGTCGAGCTGACATTCAGGATGGCGCCGCCGCCCGCGTCGCGCATCAGCGGCGCGACTTCCCGGACGTAGTGGAAGATCGACTTCACGTTCACCCGGAAGACCCGGTCGAATTCCTCCTCGGTCACCTCCATGAGCGGCTTGTTGCGGTGGGTGGTCCCGGCGTTGTTGACGAGGATGTGCGGCACGCCGAAGCGCTGCCGGGTCTCGGCAACGCTGGCGGCGACATCGGCGGCGAGGCCCACATCCGCCGCGATGGCCAGGGCCTGGTCACCGATCTCGGCCGCGACCCGTTCTGCCGCCGCCCGGTCGATGTCCACGCAGGCCACCTGCGCGCCTTCGGCGGCGAAGCGCTGGGCGATCCCGGCCCCGAAGCCGCTGCCGGCGCCCGTCACGAGCGCGATCTTGCCGTCGAGCCTCATCGTCTCCTCCCGGGGTTTGATTCTGCCGCCGTATCTAGGGGCTCAGGTCCGCCGCGCGAACTCCGCCCGGATTTGCTTTCCATGCGCGTCAATCGCCGGCACCGGCCCGAGGGCGCGGGCCTCACCGTCGATCAGAACCGGCGGCGCAACGATGCGGGCGGGGCCTGCGGGCGTCTCCACCTCCGCGCGGATCAGGGCCGGGTGCGTGGCGAGATCCGCCAGGGTGTTGACGAAGCCGTAGGCGGTGCCGGCGGCCTTCAGCCGGGCGGCGGCCGCGTCGCGGCTCAGCCGCACCAGCGCGGCGCCGATCCGCAGATCGACGGCGGCACGGTTGGCCACCCGGGCGTTGTTGGACGCGAACCCCTCGGCCCGAGCGAGGTCCGGCTCGTTCAGTACGCCGGTGCAGAAATTGGCCCATTCGCGCTCGTTCTGGATCGAGATCAGCACGAGGCTGCCATCCGCGGTGGGGAAGGCACCGTAGGGGCAGATCGACGGATGGGCGAGGCCGAGCCGCTGCGGGACCGACCCGGTGCCCTCGAAGTAGAGCAGGGGCACGTTCATCCAGTCGGCGGCGCCGCTGAACAGGCTGACCTCGAGGGCGCAGCCCTGCCCGGAAATCCCGCGGGCGATCAGCGCCTCCAGGACCGCGGCATGGGCGTCCATCCCGCAGGCGACGTCGCAGACGGAGACGCCGACGCGCCCGGGTCCGGCCGGATGGCCGGTGATGCCGGCAAGCCCGCTCTCCGCCTGGACCAAGAGGTCGTAGGCCTTCATGTCGCTGTAGGCGTTGCCGGCGCCGTAGCCGGAGATGTCGACGGTGATCAGGCGCGGGTAGCGCGCGCGCAGCTCAGCCGACCCGAAGCCGGCGCGGGCGGCCGCCCCGGGGGCCAAGTTCTGCACGAACACGTCGGCCTGCGCGAGGATCGCGTGCAGGAGGCTCGCGTCCTCGGGATTCTTGATGTCGGCGACGAGGCTCTCCTTGCCGCGATTGAGCCAGACGAAGTAGCTCGCCAGCCCATTGACCGCCGCATCGTAGCCGCGGGCGAAATCGCCCTCGGGCCGCTCGATCTTGATGACCCGCGCCCCGGCATCGGCCAGCCGCGACGTGCAGTAGGGGGCGGCGACCGCCTGCTCGAGGGCCAGGACGGTCAGTCCTCGCAGCGGCAGGTTCGGGCTCATCCGCGTCCTTCGGTCTCGAGGCGGCCCAGCGGGCCTTCCGCCGGTTGATCTGGGTCGCCACCGAGCCCTGCCAAGCGCAATAGGGTGACACGGGCGCGTGGCCGTCGGCCCCGCGCCGGCCTGTCTCGTCCCCTTTGCAGAGACGCAATCCCTCTCGGCTCACTCCGCCGCGCGCAGTGCGGGCGGTCCGCGGACCTCCTCCACCGGCTCCGGATCGCCGCTTGTGGCGTCCACGGTCTCCGGCTTGTCCCGGAAGGACAGGCGGTGCGCCAGCCGGTCGAGGTAGATGTAGATGACCGGCGTGGTGAAGAGCGTCAGGATCTGGCTGACCGCGAGGCCGCCCACCATGGCGTAGCCCAGGGGCTGACGGATCTCGGACCCGGTGCCCGTGGCGAGCATGAGCGGGATGCCGCCGAGCAGGGCCGCCATGGTGGTCATCAGGATCGGGCGGAAGCGTAGCAGGGCTGCCTTCCGGATTGCCACCTCCGGGCTCAGACCCTCCTCGCGCTCGGCCACGATGGCAAAGTCGACCAGCATGATGCCGTTCTTCTTCACGATGCCGATGAGGAGGATGATGCCGATCAGCGCGATCAGGCTGAAGTCGAACCCCGCCCACATCAGCACCGCCAAAGCCCCGACGCCCGCCGAAGGCAGGGTCGACAGGATCGTGATCGGGTGGATGAAGCTCTCGTAGAGGATGCCGAGGATCAGGTAGACCACGAACAGGGCCGCCAGGATCAGGAGCGGCACCGTCGAGAGCGATTGCTGGAAGGCCTGGGCTGTCCCCTGGAAGCCGCTCACCACGGTCGGCGGCACCTGGATGTCCCGCATCGCTTGGCCGATCGCCTCGGTCGCTTGGCCGAGGGCGACGTCGGAGGCGAGGTTGAAGCTGATCGTCACCGCCGGGAACTGGCCCTGGTGGTTCACGGCGAGCGGCGCCACCGGATCGGTCGTCCAGCGGGCGAAGGCCGCGAGCGGCACCTGGCCGCCGCCGATCGGCGCCTTGATGTAGATCTTGTCGAGGCTGTCGACGCTGCCCTGCAGCGCCGGCAGGACCTCCAGCACGACGTGGTAGCTGTTCAGCTGCGTGAAGTACTGCGCGATCTGGCGCTGGCCGAACGCGTCGTAGAGCGTGTCGTCGATGAGCTGGGGCGTGATGCCGTAGCGCGAGGCGGCGTCGCGGTCGATCGACAGCGTCAGCGTCGTGCCCCGGGTCTGCTGGTCGGTGGCGACGTCGCGCAGCTCCGGCAGGGTCTTCATCTTGTCGAGGATGCGCGGCGCCCAGGCGTTCAGCTCGGCGAGGTCCGGATCCTGGAGCGTGTACTCGAACTGGGTCCGCGAGGTGCGGCCGCCGGTGCGCACGTCCTGGGTCGCCTGGATGAAGGTCCGGATGCCCTCCACGCGCTCCAGCTTCGGGCGCAGGCGGCCGATCACCTGGAAGGCGTTGGCGTCGCGCTCCTCGCGCGGCTTAAGCGTGATGTACATCCGCCCGGAATTGAGCGCCTGGCCGTTGCCGCCGAGCGACATGCCGACGGTCGCGACCGCCGGATCGGCCTGGACGATGGCGCCGACCTTCTCTTGCAGGGTCTTCATCGCCGAGAACGAGATGTCCTGGGACGCCTCGGTGACACCGATCATGAAGCCGGTGTCCTGCTGCGGGAAGAAGCCCTTCGGGATCGCCACGAACAGGTAGCCGGTCAGCGCCAGCGTGGCGAAGAACACCAGCAGCGTGACGCGGCGGAACCGCAGGGCGACGTCGAGGGCGTCGGCGTAGACCGACAGCAGCCAGTCGAACCCGGCCTCGCTCATGCGGTAGAGGCGCCCATGGCGCTCGGCGTCGTGCGGCTTGAGCAGCCGCGACGCCATCATCGGGGTGAGCGTCAATGAGACGAAGGCCGAGACGGCGATCGTCATCGACAGCACGACGGCGAACTCACGGAACAGCCGGCCGATGATCCCGCCCATCAGAAGAAGCGGGATCAGCACGGCGATCAGCGACACGGAGATCGAAACGATGGTGAAGCCGATCTCGCCCGCGCCCTTGAAGGCGGCCTCCATCGGCCGCATGCCTTCCTCGACGTAACGGCTGATGTTCTCCAGCACCACGATGGCGTCGTCGACCACGAAGCCGACCGAGATGGTCAGGGCCATCAGCGAGAGGTTGTCGAGGGTGTAGCCCGCCATCCACATCAGCGCGCAGGCGCCGAGCAGCGCCAACGGCACGGTCACGCTCGGGATCACGGTCGCCCAGAAGCTGCGCAGGAAGATGAAGATCACCCCGACGACCAGGGCGATCGTCAGGAGCAGGGTGAACTGGACGTCCTCCACCGAGGCGCGGATGGTCTGCGTCCGGTCGCTCAGGATGCCGACCTTGATGGCGGCCGGAAGCGTGGCGGTGAGGCGCGGCAGCTGGGCCTTGATGCTGTCCACCGTGTCGATGACGTTCGCGCCGGGCTGCTTGAACACCACAAGGAAGATGCCGCGCTTGCCGTTGGTCCAGCCCGCCTGCTTGGTGTCCTCCGGGCCGGCGACCGCGCGGCCGATGTCGCGCACGCGGAGCGGCGCGCCGTCCCGATAGGCGACGATGACGTCATCCCAGTTCTTCGCCGCGGTCAGCTGGTCGTTGGCGTAGATGGTGTAGCTGTGGCTGCCACCGTCGATGCTGCCCTTCGGGTTGTTCACGGTGGTGAGCGTGAGTTGCGCGCGCACGTCCTCCAGGGACAGACCCTTCGCGACGAGCTTGGCCGGATCGATCTGGACGCGCACGGCCGGCTTCTGCTGGCCGCCGATGAAAACCTGGGCGACGCCCGAGATCTGGCTGATCCGCTGGGCGAGTTGCACGTCGACCGCATCGTCCACGTCGATCAGCGGCATGCTGTCGGACGTGGCCGAGAGCAGGAGGATCGGCGAGTCGGCCGGATTGACCTTGCGATAGGTCGGCGGGGTCGGCAGATTCTTCGGCAGTTGTCCGCTGGCGGCGTTGATCGCCGCCTGGATGTCGCTCGCCGCACCGTCGATGTTGCGGTTGAGGTCGAACTGCACGGTGACCGTCGAGATCCCGAGGGAACTCGTCGAGGTCATCTGCGACACGCCCGGGATCTGCGAGAATTGTCGCTCGAGGGGCTGGGCCACCGAGGAGGCCATCGTCTCCGGGCTCGCGCCGGGGAGCTGCGCGGTCACCTGGATCGTCGGGAAGTCGACCTGCGGCAGCGGCGCGACGCCCAGCAGCGGATAGGCCACGACCCCGAGGAACAGGATGCCGACCATGATCAGCGTGGTCGCCACCGGAAACCGGATGAACGGCGCGGAGATGCCGCCCTTCACCGTCCAGCCTCGCGCGGAACCGCTCGCGTCACCGCCGCTTCGCTCACCCTCACCGGACTGTCTCCGCCTGCGCGGTGTGGGCGGCATGCGGGTCACCCACGAGGCTGCCGTCCTGAACCTTGTACTGGCCTGCGACGATCACCCGCTCGCCGGGCTGCAGATCCCCGCTGAGGATCCGGGTCCGCCCGGAATCGGAGCGTCCCGCCTTCAGCGCGCGCTGATGGGCGCGGTTTCCATCATCCACCGAGAAGACGAACAGACCCTCGGGACCGTGCTGGATGGCATTGTCGGGAACCGTCATGGCGACGGCGACCGTTCCGACCCGCATCTTGGTGGAGACCGACAGGCCCGGCCACAGGGCGTGGTCCTTGTTTTCGTAGACCGCCTTGAGGCGGATCGTGCCGGTCGCCGCATCGACTTGGTTGTTGAATAGGGCAAGCTTGCCGTCCGCGAGCTTCGTCAGCCCGTCCGAACTCCAGGCTTCCACCGGCACGTCGCCGTGATGCAGGGCTGCGGCGATCGCGGGCAGTTGATCCTCCGGCGCCGTGAACACGACGAAGATCGGCTCGACCTGCGTGATCGTCACGATCGGGGTCTGGCCCGCGGCGTTGACGATGTTGCCGATATCGACCTGCCGGAAGCCCGTGACTCCGTCGATCGGCGCCCGCACCGTCGCGTAGCCGAGCTGGGTCGTCGCGTTGTCGATCGCAGCCTGATCGGAGGCGACCTGCGCGGTGAGCTGGGCGACCAGGGCGGTCTGCGTCTCGGTCTGCTGGCGGGACGCGTAGGCGCCCAGGCCGGTATAGCGGACGAGATCCGCCTTGGCGTTGCCGAGATTGGCGGTGTCCTGCTCCTTCTTGGCCTTCGCCTGATCGAGGGCGGCCTGGTAGGGCCGCGGATCGATCTGCACCAGCACGTCGCCCTTATGGACGGTCTGGCCCTCCCGGAACGCGACCTTCTGAATCTCGCCGTCGACGCGCGTGCGGACCTGGACGGTGTTGTAGGCCTGCACGGTGCCGAGTCCGTTCGAGACCAGCGCGAACGGCCCCTGTTCCACGCTGCCGAGGGTGACGGGCACGGGCTGCGGCGCGGCCGCCCTGGACTTCACGGCGGGCTGGTTCAGTCGCGTATAGCCGTAGGCGCCGCCGCCGGCAGCCGCGAGCAGCAGCAGGAGGAGGAGTCCGGCCGCGCGGGAGCGCTTCGGCGCCGGTACCGTCGCGGTTCGATGGCCCGAAGCAGCGCTCCGATCCACGCCACTCTCGTCCGATCGCGACTCGTCGCGATCGTGAACGTCCCCACTCAACATGAGCCGATATCCGCCCGTTGGTTCGACCGATCCGAGCACCCGGATAATTTTGCATTCAATAGCATGCAATCCGCCCGCCGGACATCGTAGCGATTTGCCGGGCGTGCCGATCCTGCGCGGCCCGAAGGCGTGCAACCGCCATCCACACAGGTTAGCGTCGGCCAGTCCGGCGCCCCGCGCGGACGGTCAGTGCCGCGCGCGGCGGTACGCGGTGTCCGCCGGGGCTGCGTCAACGAAAAGGGACCAGAACGGCGCATGGCCTCGACTCCGGAACTGGACGGCCTGAACGAGCTGCGCGATGCCCTGATCGAGGAGCGACAGATCATCGTCGCGTCGGTCCGCAAGCTGCGCGACGCGCGCCGGCAGAAGGGCACCTTCGTGCTGGGCGAYGGGGCCGAAGCAGGACCGCGGCTGGTCGCCGTGCAGGAGCAGATCGAGGTGGTGGAATCCATCATCGCCGCGCTGACGCACTCTCAGGCTTGACGCGCCGGGAAGTTGGATCTCGCACGAGACCGCACCAGCGAAGCCTGCCCGCCGGGATTGCCATAGTTCGGTGTCCGGGATGTTTCTGAGACATTCGCCTGCCTCTCGAAACTCCGGAGAATGCTTATTTCGATAATTCAGAAATTATCGACGGCGAATGATGTTGATATAGCGACCGATATATAAATCATATCCGTATTCGAAACTGATATCGTCTTGTTGATATTTTCATAGACCGCTGGCGTCGGTCCACGCTCAAGGCTGCGCTGCGGCCAAGCCGGTCAAAGCAGGGCGGCAGCGTCCTCGTTCAAGAGCCGGCAACTGTTTCGTCAAAGCATGACGATCGGGACGGATTGTACGGGATCTGCACAACTTTCGGGCTGGACCGGCGCGAGAAAGGTCTGTTAGCGCACCACAATTCAGGGCGCGGGACTTCGAACATGGACGCCTTCGATCATAGCGACACGGCGCGCGATGCCGACGTGACCGTCGGCACGCATCGCGAAACCGAGCTTCTGGCCCTCTGGCGCGCACTCGACGCGGACAGGAGCGCCCGCGACGAGCGGACCGCCCGCTTGCGCGCCATGCGCTTGATCGGTGGCGACGACGGGACGGACTGATCAATCGTCCGTGCCGTCGTCCGACAGTCGGCTCGCCAGCGCAAATCCCACGGCCATGGCCATCGCCTCGGCTTGCGCGATCAACTTCGGTTCGCCCGCGTCGCGCGCCGCCTGAAGCAGTGCGATCGCGTGCCGGCCGAGGCGAACGTCCACATCGGTGTCGCCGACAGGATGGGGATCGGGAAGTGGCCGGTCCTGGCCTCGGTTAGTCATTGACGTGCCTCGGTTTCGAAGCGGTGCGCATCGCCTTGAACGGCGTTGAGGCCGCGATCCAGGATTGCGTGTCGGCGACGTCGCCGAAGACGCGCATGACGGCACTCACCGAACGGTGGATCTCGTCGGCACCGATCCCGTCCAGACCGTGGCTCGCCGAAGCGTCGGACAGGAACGTGACCTCCTGACCGCGATGGAAACCGTCCACCGCCGTCGCGAGGCAGGACGATTCCCCGGCAAAGCCCGCGATGACCAGCGGCGGGCATCCCCGCTCCATAGCGTCGGCGAAGGCGGGGCTGGCGTAGCAGGACGGCCGGTCCCGGTCGAAGATCATGTCGCAGCCATGCGGCTCGAAGCCTTCGATCCACCGCGCGAAGCGGCTGCCCGCCTGGAACAGGGGCGCACCGACCCAACGGACATAGGCCACCGGCATGCCGCTCCCGCGGGCATGGTCGAGCGCCCGCCGGCAATTGCGCAGGGCCGGCGCGATCCCCGACAGGGCGAGGGGCCGCCCCGCGATCTCGTATTCCTGCTGCATGTCGACCAGGACCAGAACCGGGACGCTGCGGGGCCGGCGATACAACGCAGGGTTGATCGCCCGTGTCATTGCGCGGCGGCCTTTCGATCGACGGAGGGACGGGTCACGGCGCGGCCGCGCGACCTGTCGAGGGCGCCCGCCCGGTGCCAGCGGCCCTCGGGGCGGATGATGATGTAGGGGTCGACCCCGAGGCCGATGGCCTGCGGATGCGGCTCCGCCTCCATCAGCATCTCGACGTAGTCGAAATCCGAGAACACCAGCTCCTGGGCGCCGTCGAAGACGCGGAAGCCGAAGCGGCTCCAGAAGCCGACCAGACGCTTCTGGGCGTGGCCGTAAAGCCGGCGATAGCCCTTCACCCGCGCCAGTTCGATCCCGGCACGGACCAACGTGAAAGCCATGCGCGTGTTGCGGAATTCGGCCCGGACCGCCAAGCGCTCGATCTTGGCGAAATCGGCGAAGAACCGGATGCGCAGGCAGCCCGCCGGCTCGTCCCCGACATAGCCGATCAGGTGCGTCGCCGAGAGGTCGTTGCCGTCGAACTCCTCCTCGTAGGGGCAGGCCTGCTCCGCCATGTAGACGGCCGCGCGCAGTGCGATGACGCGGGACAGATCCTCCAGGCTCCGGGCGACCGCGACGCTGGTGCCGGTCCCGCCAGGCCTGTGGCTGTCATACGAAGGCGACGGTTCGGCCTTCGGATCGCGGGCGAAGTGATACAGTCCCCCGCGCGCGGTGCCCTGCGCCGCGAAGCCGAGCGCCCTCAGGAGATCCGCGCCCTCGGGGGTGGCCGCACGGGCGTAGAAATCCACGCCGCGATAGGTCGGGCTCGACAGCCGGTCGAACACGAGGCCGACGCCACCGGACAGCCGTCGCCGCGCGTAGACGGCCCAGACGTAGATCCCGGCCGGACGTTCGTGCTGCCCGGCCAGCATTTCCGTCGGCGGATCCGTCGCGTCGAGCGTTCCCTTCTTGAGCGCGGCCAGACCGTCGGCGTTCAGCATCAGGCAGGCGACGAAGCCTTCGCCCCGCGGGTCGGCGGCATCGAACCTGTGGCGCTGGGCGATCGCCAGGACGCTGTCGGGATTGACCGACATCACCCGCTGGACGGTGCGGACCGAGGCGAGATCCGGCAGGTCGACCCGGGCGGCCTCGATCAGGCGCGCCAGATCGTCCGGCGTCGGCATGAAGGTGACGAGATGACGAGCGACGCGGTCCACGCGCAGCGCGCTCGGTTCATGCGGTGGGGCCAAAGAGACTGAGTCTGTACCGAACTGATCAGCATCCCTCGCAACGAACTGTGCGCGAGCCATGTGCAGCGTCATCGGATGACCTGTCATTCGGTGGCGGATTGACGGTCCTGCACTTCGCATCTAGCGCTGCGGTTGTATGTGCAAAATTTGGAACAGGGGCGTTCCGCATATGGAACAGCGGGAGGCGGGCCGGGAGCTGATGCCCGACTGGGAGAGCATCCGGGTCTTCCTGACGCTCCAGCGCTCCGGCAGCTTCCGGTCGGCGGCTGCCAAGCTCGGCCTGTCGGTGAATTCGGTTCGCCGGCGGATCGGTGACCTCGAGGCTCTGATCGGTGCGCCGCTGCTCACCCGCCACGTGGACGGTATCCGTCTGACCGCCGAAGGCCACGTGATCCTCAAGGCCGCGACCCGCATGGAATCGGCGGCCTTCAGCTTGGTCCGCTCGGGGGACGTCGCGCCCTTCGCCGAGTCGGGCGAGGTCCGGATCGCCGTGACGGAGGGGCTCGGCGCCTTCTGGCTGGCCCCGCGGCTCGTAGAGTTCCAGAAGGCTAACCCGCGTCTCACGGTCGACCTCCGCTGCGCGATGGAATCCGCCGATGTCCTGCGCATGGAAGCCGACGTCGCCATCCAGCTCACGCGGCCGACCAGCCCGGACCTGCGGTTGGTCAAGCTCGGCCGAATCCACATGATGCCCTACGCCGCGCGGAGCTACGAGGAGACCTACGGACTCCCGAGCCGCCCGGACGATCTCGAGCGCCACAGGATCGTGGTCCAGGACGGCGGCCAGACCATGCGGCTCGAAGACTATGCGAGAACGGTCCCCGGCTTTCCCGCAACGGTTCCGATCACGCTGAAGGTGAACGTCAGCAGCGCCTATTACTGGGCGATCGCAAAGGGCGCCGGCATCGGCCTGCTTCCGACCTACGCCAGCGCCATCGGAGCCCAGGTGGTCCCGGTGGACAATCTCGGCCGATTCAGCGTCGACATCTGGCTGACCTATCACCCGGATGCGGAGCGGATCGGCCGCGTCCGGCGAACGATCGATTGGCTGCGGTCTTCCTTCGATCCGAAGCGCTACCCGTGGTTCCGGGACGAGTTCATCCATCCCCGCGATCTGCCGGCCACCATCAAGGGAGCGCCCCTGCCCGACCTGTTCGCCGGGTTCATCGCCATGACCTCCTGACACCATGACCTCCTGACGCAGCGACCGGCGACCGCGACCCGCGATGGTCCGCGTCCTGCAGGGCGCGCTGTCCCTTGACCGCGCCGCGCGCATGATCCTTGCTCCGGCCGCCGCGACGACGAGGTTGCCCGTGCTGCTGACGCCCCGAGAGAAGGACAAGCTGCTGATCGCCATGGCGGCGCAGGTGGCGCGCAATCGCCTCGCTCGCGGCGTGAAGCTCAACCATCCGGAAGCGGTGGCGCTGATCACCGATTTCGTGGTCGAGGGCGCCCGGGACGGGCGCTCTGTGGCGGACTTGATGCAGGCCGGCGCCACCGTCCTCACAGCCGACCAGGTGATGGAGGGCGTGCCCGAGATGATCCACGACATCCAGGTCGAGGCGACCTTCCCGGACGGCACGAAGCTCGTCACCGTCCACCACCCGATCCGCGGTGCGGCCTCGGCCGATGTTCCCGGCGCGGTGACGACAGGCCCGGGCGAGATCGTCTTCAACGTCGGCGCGGAGCGGACCGTGATCGAGGTCGCCAACACGGGTGACCGGCCGATCCAGGTCGGCTCGCACTATCATTTCTACGAGGTGAATCCGGGCCTTGTCTTCGCGCGCGAGCAGGCCCGCGGCAAGCGGCTCGACATCGCGCCGGGCACCGCCGTGCGCTTCGAGCCAGGCTCGACGCGGGAGGTGGCGCTGGTGCCGCTCTCCGGCGGACGCACGGTCTACGGGTTCCGCGGCGACGTGATGGGCAAGCTCTGACCATGGCCAACACCCCGAAGCCCGCGAGCCTCTCCCGGTCGGCCTATGCCGACATGTTCGGGCCGACCGTCGGGGACCGCATCCGCCTCGCCGATACCAGCCTGGAGATCACGGTCGAGCGCGACTTCACCACCTACGGCGAGGAAGTGAAGTTCGGCGGCGGCAAGGTGATCCGTGACGGCATGGGCCAGAGCCAGGTCACGAACGCAGCCGGCGCCGTCGACACGGTGATCACCAACGCCGTGGTGCTCGACCATTGGGGCATCGTGAAATGCGATGTCGGCATCGTCCGCGGCCGGATCTTCAAACTCGGCAAGGCCGGAAACCCGGACGTGCAGCCCGGCGTCGACATCGTGGTCGGACCGGGCACGGAGGTGATCGCCGGCGAGGGCAAGATCCTGACGGCCGGCGGCTTCGACAGCCATATCCACTTCATCTGCCCCCAGCAGATCGAGGAGGCGCTGTGCTCCGGCGTCACCACGATGCTCGGCGGCGGCACCGGACCGGCACACGGCACCTTCGCCACCACCTGCACCCCCGGCCCCTGGCACATCGCCCGGATGATCGAGGCGGCGGACGCGTTCCCGATGAACCTCGCCTTCGCGGGCAAGGGCAACGCGTCCCGACCCGAGAGCCTCGTCGAGATGGTGCGGGCCGGCGCCTGCGCGCTCAAGCTCCACGAGGATTGGGGCACCACGCCCGCGGCGATCGACACGTGCCTGTCGGTGGCGGACGCCCACGACATCCAGGTCATGATCCACACCGACACGCTCAACGAATCGGGCTTCGTCGAGGACACGATCGCGGCCTTCAAGGGCCGGACGATCCATGCCTTCCACACCGAGGGCGCCGGGGGCGGCCACGCCCCCGACATCATCAAGGTGGCCGGGCTGCCGAACGTTCTGCCGTCCTCGACGAATCCGACACGGCCCTACACGAAAAACACCATCGACGAGCATCTCGACATGCTCATGGTCTGCCATCACCTCGACCCGTCGATCCCCGAGGATCTCGCCTTCGCGGAGAGCCGGATCCGGCGCGAGACCATCGCGGCCGAGGATATCCTGCACGATATCGGTGCGCTCTCGATGATGTCCTCGGACAGCCAGGCCATGGGCCGGGTCGGCGAGGTCGTGATCCGCACGTGGCAGACCGCCGACAAGATGAAGCGCCAGCGGGGCGCCCTGCCGGGGGACGCGTCCGGCACCGACAACCTGCGGGCGCGCCGTTACGTCGCCAAGTACACGATCAACCCGGCCATCGCGCACGGCATCGCGAAGCACATCGGCTCTGTCGAGCCGGGCAAGCTCGCCGACCTCGTGCTTTGGACTCCGGCCTTCTTTGGGGTGAAGCCCGATCTCGTGCTGAAGGGCGGCAGCATCGCGGCCGCGCCGATGGGCGACCCGAATGCCTCGATTCCGACGCCGCAGCCGGTGCATTACCGGCCGATGTTCGGCGCCTATGGACGGGCACCCTTCGCAACCGCCCTCACCTTCGTCTCCAAGGCCGCGGTCGAAGACGGCCTGCGGGAGCGGCTCGGCGTCCAGAAGGAGCTGGTCGCGGTGGAGAACGTGCGCGGCGGCATCTCGAAGAAGAGCATGATCCTCAACGACGCCACGCCGGTGATCGAGGTCGATCCCGAGACCTACGACGTGCGCGCCGACGGCGAGCTGCTGGTCTGCGAGCCCGCCGAGGTGCTGCCCATGGCGCAGCGCTACTTCCTGTTCTGAGCGCAGAGACCGATGATCCGCGCCACCCGCATCCTCCGCCGCGACGCCCTCTCGGGCGGCGAGATCGTCGATCGCGTCGTCCTCGATCACGGTGACCGCCATCGCCGCCGCGTCGCCATGCGGGGCGCTGGGGGGCTGGGCTTCCTGCTCGACCTTCCGGCGCCGACCGTGCTGGAAGACGGCGATGCCCTGATCCTGCAGGACGGCCGCCTCGTCTGGGTCGAGGCGGCGCCGGAGCGCCTTCTCGAGATCCGGGCCTCGAGCGATCACGCCCTCAAGCGCCTGATCTGGCATATCGGCAACCGGCACATCCCGGCCGAGATCGGCCCGGAGGCCGTCTGGATCGCGTACGATCACGTTCTGGCCGAGATGGTGCGGGGGCTCGGCGGCACGGCCGAGCCGGTGGAGCGCCCCTTCCGGCCCGAGGGCGGGGCGTATTCCGGCAGCCATGGACACGACCACGCGCACGATCACGCGCATGACGGCCATCGCCCTCACCACCATGCCGCCGGCTGACGCCCTGGAGGCGCTCCGCCTGATGGCATGGCTGTCGCCGGGCTATCCAGTCGGCGCCTACGCGTACTCGCACGGACTCGAATGGGCCGTGGAGGCGGGTGATGTGCGCGACGAGGCGAGCCTGACGGATTGGCTCACGGATGTCTGCGTGCGCGGCGCCCTGCGCAACGACCTTATCCTGGCGGCCCACGCGCATCGGGCGGCGCTGTCACCGAAGACCGACGCGATCATCGATCTCAACGACCTCGCCCTGGCTCTGGCCCCCTCGCGCGAACTGCACCTGGAGACGAGCCAGCAGGGTCGGAGCTTCCTCGACGCGACCCGTGGCGCGTGGCCCTGCGCCGCCCTCGCCGCGCTGACGGAGCACCTGCCGGGTCCGGTCGCCTATCCGGTCGCAGTCGGCCTCGCGGCCGGCGCCCACCGCATGGCGCCGGAGCCCTTGCTCGCCGCCTACGGCCTCGCCTTCCTGCAGAACCTCGTTTCGGCGGCCCTCCGGGCGGCACCCGTGGGCCAGGCCGCCGGCACGCGGGTCGTCGCCGCCCTCACCCCGTGCCTTGTTGGGCTCGCCGTGGCGGCGGGCGAAGCGGAACTCGATGACCTCGGTGCCGCCACCTTCCGCCTGGATCTCGGCTCTTTCCGCCACGAGACCCAGTATTCCCGCATCTTCCGATCCTGAGCTCGCAGCATGACCTCCACGAACGGCCCTCTCCGCGTCGGTATCGGCGGACCTGTCGGTTCCGGCAAGACTGCCCTGATGGAGCAGCTCTGCAAGCGCTTCCGCGACCGCTACGAGATCTGCGCCATCACCAACGACATCTACACGAAGGAGGACGCGCGCATCCTCACGGTCGCGGGCGCCCTGCCGGAGGACCGCATCCTCGGGGTCGAGACGGGTGGCTGCCCGCATACCGCGATCCGCGAGGATGCCTCGATCAACCTCGCCGCCGTGGCCGAGATGAACCGGCGCTTTCCGAAGCTCGACCTCGTGCTGATCGAATCCGGCGGCGACAATCTCGCGGCGACGTTCTCGCCGGAACTCGCCGATCTCACGCTCTACGTCATCGACGTCGCCGGGGGCGAGAAGATCCCCCGCAAGGGCGGTCCGGGCATCACACGGTCCGACCTGCTGATCGTCAACAAGACCGACCTCGCCCCGCTGGTCGGCGCGGACCTGTCGGTGATGGAATTCGATACGCAGCGGATGCGCGGCACGCGTCCCTACGTTTTCGCGTCCCTGCGCGAGGGTATCGGCGCGGACGCGGTCGCGCGCTTCGTGGAGGAGATGGGCGGCTTGGGCCGTTGAGCCAACGAGCCGGTCGAACCCAGCGGCGCGTCACCTTTTTTCCTAGCGCCCGGCCTCGGCGGACCGCGCGCGGACCGACCGCGCCGTCGGTAAACCCATGAGTGCATCGAGGCGGCTCATCCGCGCATCGAAATCATTCATGACGCTCTGGCGCGCCTTGATCGCAGCGTTGTGCTGCACTTCGGGCGGGGTGTGACGGGCACGGGCCTCGGCCTCGACCGCAGAGACTGCGAGGAGCGCGGCCAGCGTCGCGATCGTGAGAGTGCGGGTCATGTCGTGAGATCCCTCGCACCACCGTGTCGAACGGCGGAGCCCTTCACGAGATTATGCGCGCCCGAAGCGTAGCCGCGTGCGCGAGCGCACAGCACGCAGAAGTGATCCCGATGCGCGAAACGTGGGCTTGGCGGCGTTGACAGGGGAGATCGACTGATCCAACCCGCGGTATCGGGGCCTTCTGAACGGTATCGCGCATGCGAAATCTGCGGTGGCTCGCCGCCCTGCCCTTCCTGGGCATCCTGCTCGGCCCCTTTTTCCTCAACCGGGTCGAGCCCTTCGTCGTCGGGCTGCCGCTGCTCCTCGCCTGGCTCGTGTTCTGCGTGATCGGCACGTCGGCCGTGATGGGGCTGATCTACCTGACCGACCCCCAGAATCGCACGCCGGAGGATCCGCGATGAGCATCGCACTCCTCATCGTGGCGGCCGGCTTCGCGCTGGCGATCGGGCTCGGGCTCTACGCGCGGATGGGCCGGGAGATGGGCCTCGAGCAGTGGACGGTCGGCGGCCGCGGCTTCGGGACCGTGCTGGTTTTCCTGCTGATGGCCGGCGAGATCTACACGACCTTCACGTTCCTCGGCGGCTCGGGCATCGCCTACGGCAAGGGCGGCCCGGCCTACTACATCCTCTGCTACCTGACCCTCGCCTACGTCACCTCTTACTGGCTGCTGCCGCCGGTCTGGCGCTACGCCAAGCAGAACGGGCTCTACACCCAGCCCGATTTTTTCGCGCGCAAGTACGGCAGCCCGGCCCTGGGCATGCTCGTGGCCCTGGTGGGGATCGTGGCCCTCGTTCCGTACCTCGTGCTCCAGTTCAAGGGCTTGGGGATCATCGTCTCCACGGCGTCCTACGGGGCGATCTCGTCGACCGCCGCGGTCTGGATCGGCGCGGCCGCCCTGACGGCCTACGTGGTGGTCTCAGGTGTGCACGGCTCGGCCTGGACGGCTGTGATCAAGGACACCAGCATCCTCTTCGTGGTGGTCTTCCTCGGGATCTACCTGCCGGTGCATTATTATGGCGGCTACGAGGGCCTGTTCCGGGCGATCGAGGACGCAAAGCCCGGCTTCCTCGCCCTGCCCGATCGCGGCCAGAGTGCGACGTGGTTCACCACCACGGTCCTGCTCACCGCGTTGGGCGGCTACATGTGGCCGCACACCTTCGCGTCGCTCTACACGGCCCGCGAGCCCAGCGCGTTCCGGCGCAACGCCGTGATCCTGCCGATCTACCAGCTGATCAACCTGTTCGTCTTCGTGATCGGCTTCACCGCCGTGATGCAGGTGCCCGGCCTCACCGGCCCGGACGTCGACCTGTCGCTGTTCAAGCTCTCGCTGGCGACCTTCCCGCCCTGGGTGATCGGTCTCATCGGCGCCACGGGCGTGCTCACCGCCCTCGTCCCGGGCTCGATGATCCTGATCGCCGGCGTGACGCTGGTGGCCAACAACCTCGTCCGCCCCCTCCGCCCCGGCATGGACGATGCCGCCACGGCGCGCCTGTGCAAGATCCTGGTGCCGGTTCTCGCGGTGGTCTGCGTCGGCTTCACCCTGTCGGGGGGCGACACGATCGTGCAGCTCCTGCTGATGGGCTACAATTTCGTCACCCAGCTCTTCCCGTGCTTCATCACCAGCTTGATGCGCCGCAACCCGCTCGACCGCCGTGCCGCGATGGCCGGCATCGTCGCCGGCGTCTCCACGGTGGCGGCAACCGTCCTGAGCGGGTTCAGCCTGTCCAAGCTCGCGTTCCTGGGGCCGCTTCAGGATGTGAATGTCGGCATCGTCGCGCTGATGGTGAACATCATCGTCACGGTCGCCGTGGCACAGCTCACGCGCGAGGGGACGACCGCCGCGCAAGCGGCCGAGTGACGACACGCATCAGGCCTGCGCCCGCCTTGCCGTGAGCCAGGAGGCGAGCAGGACCGCGGCGCTGACCAGCCCGACGAGGAGGGTCGAGGCCGCGTTGATCTCTGGATTCACCCCGAGGCGGACCTGGCTGTAGAGCCGCATCGGGAGCGTGGTCGCGCCGGGTCCGGAGACGAAGCTCGCGATGACGAGGTCGTCGAGCGACAGGGTGAAGGCCAGGAGCGCGCCGGCCGCGAGAGCAGGAGCCAGGAGCGGCAGGGTCACGGTCATGAGCACGCGCGCGGGCGTCGCGCCGAGATCGGCAGCGGCTTCCTCCAGCGACCGATCGAGGCCGCGCAGGCGCGCCGCGACCACCACGGCCACGAAACCCGTGCAGAACGTCGTATGGGCGATGACGATCGTGAGGAGGCCCCGGTCCAGCCCGATCCCGATGAACATCAGCAGGAGCGAGAGGCCGATCATCACCTCCGGCATGACGATCGGTCCGAACACCAGCCCGGTGAAGAGGGCGCGTCCGCTAAACCGCCTCTGCCGCTCCAGGACCAGGGCCGCCAGGGTGCCGAGGATCGTGGCCAGCAGGCTCGCGAGGAGCGCGATCTTCAACGAGACCCAGGCGGCCGCGAGCAGCGTCGCGTCGGACATCAGCACGCCGTACCAGCGGGTCGAGAAGCCGCCCCAGACCGTCACCAGGGGCGACGCGTTGAACGAGTTGACGATCAGCACCACGATCGGCGCGTAGAGGAAGGCGAGGCCGGCCGCGAGGGCGGTGCGGGTCACCCAGGTCACGGGGCATCTCCCTCACCGGCGCGCAGGCTGTCCCGGAACAGGACCACCGGGCCGATGACGATTGCGAGGATGAGAACCGCCACGGCAGAGGCCAGGGGCCAGTCGCGGTTCGAGAAGAACTCGGCCCACAGCACGCGTCCGAGCATCAGGGTCTCGGAGCCGCCGAGCAGGTCCGGGATCACGAACTCGCCGACCATCGGGATGAAGCAGAGGCCGGCACCGGCCGCGATCCCGGGCAGGCTCAGTGGCAGGGTCACGCTCCAGAACACCCGGGCCGGCGAGGCCCCAAGATCCGCGGCGGCCTCCCGCAGGGTCGGATCGAGACGGTTCATCACCGCGTAGAGCGGCAGGACCATGAACGGCAGATAGGCGTAGACCAGCCCGATGATCACCGCGGCGTCGGTATTCAGGATCGTCAGTGGCGCATCGATCAGCCCGAGCCGGGTCAGCACGAGGTTGAGCAGACCTTCCGGTTTGAGGATCGCGATCCAGGCGTAGATCCGGATCAGGAAACTCGTCCAGAACGGCACGACCACCAGCGCCACGAGGATCGGCTGCCAGCGAGGCGGCGTCCGGGCCAGGGCGTAGGCCAAAGGTGTCCCGAGGGCGACGAGGATCAGGCTGGCCAGGGCCGCGTAGGTCAGCGAGCCGAGGGCGGCGTCGCGGTAGAGGGGGTCGGCGTAGAGCGTCCGGTAATTGTCGAAGTTGAGCGCTTCGAGAAAGGTCGACCAGCCGTCGAGACCCGCATGCCAATCGAGCACCGGCAGATAGGGCGGGATCGCTGTCGCCGGCTCCGACAGGCTGATCTTGAGGGTGATGGCGAAGGGCAGGAGGAAGAAGGCTGCCAGCCAGAGGAAGGGTGGCAATCGCACCAGCCGATCGAACAGCCTCATGGATCTCCGGCCGCTCATGGGCGGGCGGCCTGCGCGCATCGGGCCGAGCCCGCACGAGAATCCGCGTCGGTCTGAGTCGGATTCATGCCGGCAGGATCACGGCGGCCCCGGGCGCGAAACCGGCATGCGACGCCGATCCGGCCGCGGCTTCGGTCTCCGCCGGTCGCCCGCTCGCCCGCAACAGGGTGCCGTCGGGCAAGCGCAGCGTGCGGCGCACGCGGTCTCCGAGAAATACGGAATCGGCGATCACCACGGGCAATCCCTCCGCGCCGAGGACGAGATCCTCCGGCCGCACGGCCACCACCACGGCGGCCCCCGTCGCCAGCGAAGCCGGCGCAACGCCCGGAACGGTGCCGTATGCGGTCTCGACGACGCGGGTTCCGTCGGGTTTTTCGGCTGCGAGGCGACCGGGGATGAGGTTCACGTCGCCGAGCAGCCCGGCCACGAAGCGGCTCGCCGGGCGCCGGTAGAGTTCCGCCGGCGGCCCGACCTGGACCAGGCGACCCCCCTCCATGACGCCGATGCGGTCGGCGAGCATCATCGCCTCCTCGGGATCGTGGGTGACGACGATGAAGGCGGTGCCGAGTCGCCGCTGGACCGCGCGCAATTCGCCCTGTGTCTCCTCACGCAGGCCGCGATCCAGGGCGCCGAGCGGCTCGTCGAGCAGCAGCAGCCTCGGCTCCCGGGCCAGGGCGCGGGCTAGGGCGACCCGCTGCCGCTGACCACCCGACAGCGTGTCGGGCCGACGGTCGCCGAACCCATCGAGGCGCACGAGCCTGAGGAGGTCCGTCACCCGGTCGGACATCGCGGCGCGGCCGAGTCCCTTGAGGCCATAGCCGATATTGCCGGCCACGCTCATGTGCGGGAACAGGGCGTAGGACTGGAACATCATGTTGACCGGCCGCCGGTGCGGCGGCAGCCCCGTCAGGTCCTGCTCGCCCAGCAGGATCCGTCCCGCGGTCGGCGTCTCGAACCCCGCGATCATGCGCAGGAGGGTGCTCTTCCCGCAGCCCGACGGTCCGAGCAGGCAGAAGAATTCCCCAGGCCGGAGATCGAGGGTCACCGCCTCGACGGCGCGGTGCGTGCCGAAGCGTTTGGTCAGCTCCTCGATCCGCAGGCGCGGCGCCGGCAGGCCGGACAACGGATCAGGAATCCTCGCGCAGCGCCTCGGCCACGCGCGCTTCGAGGAGATCCGGACGGCGCAGGACCAGGGCGCCGCGGGTGCGGTCGACCAGACCCTCGGCAGCCATCGCGGTGAATTCCCGGGTCACCTGCTCGCGGCGGCAGCCGATCCGGGCGGCGAGGACGTGGTGGTACGGCGGCGGCGACACCACCCGCTCGCCCCCGGCGCCCGACCTCGGTACGGACAGGCGCAGCAGCTCGGCATAGAGCCGGTGCTTGAGGTCGAGCAGGGCGTGTTCCATAAGCCGCGTGTTCAGCTCGCGCACGCGCTTGGCGAGGAGCCGGAACAGCCGGTCGGCGATCGCCTCGGAGGCGAACACGATCTGCCGGAACACCGCGGCCGGCACCACGCAGACTTCGCCGCGGGTGAGCGCGGTGACGTTGGCCGAGCGGCCGATCCCGTCGATCGCGGCGAGCTCCCCGAAGAAGGCACCGCCCCGCATCTCGCCGAGGATCACCTCCTTGCCGGACTGCGTCCGGTTCAGGATGCGGACCTCACCGGAGGCGATGAAGTACACATCCGTCGAGATATCGTCGAAGTCGACGAGGACTTCGTTCTCGTCGAAGCGGCGCCAGTGACAGCGGGATTCGTAGGTGGTGAGCTCGATGCCCGGATCCTTGAAGAAGGGTATCGTCCCCAACCGCGCCATCGATCGTGTTCCCTCAACTCCGGCCTCCGTCCCTGCCCTGACGGGGGCCGACCAGCAGATCTGGGGACGGGAGCAACCCGCACAGTGAAACCGCGCCCCGCCGGGGCGGTGCTGGATCGATCGGGCGAAGGTAATCGTGACGGTCGCGGGCTGGGCGGTCAAGCCGCGAGCCGATGAACAGGAGTTTATTAGCGTGCGTTGGCTACGAGGGCTAAATTCCTCGCCCGCCGTGGCGGGCAGTTGTGATGCACCAAGACGTTCCTTTCCTGCGTTCCACCTCCAGCACGGCACCCCGTCAGCAGGCGACGGTGTCGTGCGCGTTCGAGCGGTCCGGCCGAAGCCTGCATTCCGGGCGGCATGCGACCGTCCGTGTCAGCCCGGCACCGGCCGGCCATGGCGTCGTCTTTCGCCGTCGTCTCAAGGACGGCCGCACCGTCGACGTGCCGGCACAGTGGCGATACCGCGAGCCGCAACCGCTCTCCTCGGCGATCCGGCGCGAGGGGGTCCTCGTCCGCACCATCGAGCACCTGTTGGCATCGCTCAGCGCGCTGCGGATCGACAACGTTCTGGTCGAGATCGATGCGGACGAACTGCCGATCTTCGACGGCAGCGCGACGCCCTGGTGTGAGGCGATCCGCGCGGCGGGTCGGAGCAAGCAGGCCACGCCCTGCCGGGTGATCCGCGTGGCCCGCACCGTGGCGGTCGAGAACGGGCGGCGTCGGCTCCAGATCGAGCCGGGCCGGGGCCTGCACATCACCGGCCACGTCGCGCTCGCCCATTTCGGATCGATCGACTGGTCGGGCGCGATCACGCCGGAGAGCTTCGAGCGCGAGATCGCGCCGGCGCGCAGTTTCGGCCGCTACGTGCGTGCCATGGCCGGTCGCGCCTATGGCCACCTTTTGGGAAACGACTTCCTTCAGGGGGTGTCGCCACGCTCGGCGGCGCTGCTCGTGCGGGGGCGCGTGCTCGGCGGAATGCGTGTTCCCGGCGAACCGGTCCGGCACCGGATTCTCGACCTCGTCGGCGATCTTGCCCTGGCGGGTCATCCGATCGAGGGACGCGTCGAGGCACTCCACACCGGCCACGAACTCAATCACGCCCTCGTCGCGGCCCTGATGCGAGACCCGTCGGCCTGGGAACTCGTTTGACCGCTCGCCGTCCCGCCTGCGGTCTCAGGCGGAGGCCCGACGGGGCGTGTCGCAGGCGTCCGCGACCGCGCCGAACGCGCGGACCAGATCCATGTCGAGGCGCGAGTCCATCTGCGCGAGGATCGCGTAGGCTTCACTGGCCGACTTCGGAGCCTTGTAGGGGCGTGCCTCGATCAGCGCGGCGTAGATGTCGCAGATGGTGATGAGACGCACGAGATCGGGGATCTCCGCGCCGCGCAAGCCATCCGGATAACCCGAACCGTCCAGATATTCGTGGTGCGAGCGGACGACCGATAGGGTCAGCGCATCGTAATCGCCCGTCAGCAGCATCGCGTGACCGAGCGCGGGGTGGCGATCCATCTCGCGCCGCTCCTCCGGGGTCAGGGGGGCGGGTTTGTTCAGGATGGCGAGGGAGATCTTGGCCTTGCCGATGTCGTGGAGCAAAGCGCCTTTGACCAGATATCGGGAGTCGGCCTCGTTGAGACGCAAGGCCCGGGCGAATTCCGCAGCGAGGCCGGCCACGCTGAGACAATGGCGGTGGGTGACGTCGTCGAAGCTCGCGACCACCGCGAGCCAATCGCGCACCTTCGCCTCGCGGATCGCCTGATTCACGAGGTTGGCGCCGGACTCGACAATGGCCAGCGGCGGCGCCGCATCGGCCCGGAAGATGGCGGCGAAGGCGGAGCGGGCTTCCGTGACGTGTTGCTGCCAAGGGCCCGCCGGCCGCTTGACAGGCGCGCCGCCGGTCAGGGCGGCAACGGCGTTCAGGAGCATCGCATTCGCGGCGGAGGCCGGCATGATACGGGTCGCGCCGAGGGCGGTCGCCTGGATCTCGCCCCGCCCGAGACTGCCGTGGATGAGGGCGAGGAACGGCGTTGTGGGTCCGCGCGCGACGGTCAGGGCCTGTCGGAGGCGCCGAACGGATTCGGACGTCAGCGCGCTGACGTCGCTGATGATCAGCGCAGCCCCAGCGGGCGGAGGGACGTCCCCGTAGAGATCGTGGACCGAAACGGAACCGCCGGCGCCGAGATGGCGTGCGAGGCGCTCGCCGCGGCCGATCTCGTCGGTCAAGATCAGGGTCTGGCCCACCATCTCCCTCCGCCGTTCGACTCTATCCCGAGCCCCCGACGTCCCGGCGGGCGACCGTGATAGAACCGATAATCAGCTAATCATCTGCTAGATGCACAACACCCGCTGCTTGTTTGACGCCATTCCGTTAAAAATTCAGCCGTCCTTGCAGATCTCGTTGCGATGTGAAGCGCTCGGATCAAGCGGGACGCTCGGATCGCACGCGGCGCGGGGTCGGCCTTGCCTCGCCGCGTCCGGACGGCCAGAAGGCCGCCATGCTGCGCGTCAACGACCTCACCTATCGCATCGGCGACCGTCTGATTCTCGATTCCGCGAGCTTCACGATCCCGGAGGGCGCCCGCGTGGGGCTCGTCGGGCGCAACGGCGCCGGTAAGACCACCCTGTTCAAGGCGATCCTCGGCGACCTGCCGGTCGATGCGAAGTCCGTTTCGCTGCCCAAGGGCATGCGGATCGGCGCCGTCGCCCAGGAAGCCCCCGCGGGACCGGAGACGCTGCACGCGGTGGTGCTCGCCGCAGATACCGAGCGCGCCCGCCTGATGGCGGAGGCCGAGCACGCGGACGGCTTGCGCCGGGCCGAGATCGAGACCCGGCTCGTGGATATCGGCGCGCATTCGGCGCCCGCCCGCGCCGCCGCGATCCTGCACGGCCTCGGCTTCGATGCCGCGGCACAGGGGAGACCGTGCTCGGACTTCTCGGGCGGGTGGCGGATGCGCGTGGCGCTCGCGGCGGTGCTGTTCTCCGAGCCGGACCTGCTGCTTCTCGACGAGCCGACCAACTATCTCGACATCGAGGGTACCCTCTGGCTCTACGACTATCTGGAGCGTTACCCGCGCACTGCGATCATCATCAGCCACGATCGCGATCTCCTCGACACGAGCGTCGACCACATCCTGCATCTCGACCGCGGCAAGTTGGCGATCTACCGCGGCGGCTATTCGAGCTTCGCCAGGCAACTGTCGGAGAAGCGCGTCCTGCAGGCCAAGGCGAAGGTCAAACAGGACGCCGAGCGGGCGCATCTCCAGAGCTTCATCGACCGGTTCAAGGCCAAGGCGACCAAGGCGCGCCAAGCCCAGTCGCGCATGAAGCGCCTCGCGAAGATGGAGCCGATCGCCGCGCTCCTCGAGGACGACGTGCCGGTGATTCATCTGCCGAGCCCGGAGAAGCCGCTGTCGCCGCCGATCGTCGCCATGGAGCGGGTCAAGGCCGGTTACGGCGACCGGGTCGTGCTGACCGGCCTGGACCTCAGCCTCGCCCCCGACGACCGTGTGGCGCTCCTCGGCGCCAACGGCAACGGCAAGTCGACCTTCTGCAAGCTGATCGGCGGCCGGCTCGGGCCGATCGGCGGCGAGGTCAAGCGCTCCTCCAAGATGGAGGTCGCCTATTTCGCGCAACACCAACTCGACGAGCTTCGCCCGGCCGAAAGCGCCTACGCGCATGTCCGGACCCTCATGCCGGATGTACCGGAAGCGAAGGTGCGAGCCGCAACCGCACGGCTCGGGTTCGGTGCCAACAAAGCCGACACGCCGGTGGAGAAGCTCTCGGGGGGCGAGAAAGCGCGGTTGCTCATGGGGCTCGCGGCGTTCCAAGGCCCGCATCTCTTGATCCTCGACGAGCCGACCAACCACCTCGACATCGAGAGCCGGCAGGCCCTCGTGGAGGCGATCAACGACTACGAGGGTGCCGTTATCCTCGTCTCGCACGACCGATTCCTGGTCGAAGCCTGCGCAGACCGGCTGTGGCTGGTGGCGGACGGCACGGTGAAGACCTTCGATGGCGACATGGACGACTACCGACGGTTCGTCCTGTCGGGTCCGGAGCGCGAGGCCGAGCGCGAGGCGGAACCTTCGGGCGGCCAGAAGGCAGAGGCGCGCCGCGCTGGCGTGGAGCGCCGGGCCGCCCTCGCCCCCCTGCGCAAGCGCCTCGAATCGATCGAGGCGCGGATGGCGAAGCTGACCGCCGCGATCCAGAAGATCGACGCGGCGCTCGCGGATGGGACTGCCTTCCGCGAGAACGCCGCCAAGGCCGGCGAGATCGCCAAGATGCGCGCCGACGCGGCGAGCGCGCTCGCCGTCGCCGAGGAAGAGTGGCTGACGGTGAGCACGGAGATCGAGGCGGCCTGAGTCTTTTGGCGCCTGCCGGAAAAGCCCTGTCGGCTGTCAGACCGCGCTTTCGAGGGCGCGCTCCAGGATGTCGACCCCGAGGTCGATTTCGGTATCGGTGGCGGTCAGCGGCGGCGCGATGCGAAACACGCCGCCCATGCCCGGCAACTGGACGATGTTCATGCTGAGCCCGAGGTCGAGGCACCGGCGGGTGACCGCGTCGCCAAGTTCCGGTGCCGGCACCTTCGTGGCCCGGTCGGCGACGATCTCGACGCCCTGAAGCAGCCCGCGCCCGCGCACGTCGCCGATGCAGCCGAAGCGCTGCTGGAGCGCCCGCAGCCGCGCCGAGAGCCGGGCTCCGGCTGCCTCGGCCCGCGCGACGAGGCCGTCGCGCCGGACGATCTCCAGCACCTTGAGGCCCACCGCCGCCGGAAGCGGATCGGAGACATGCGTGGTGTAGAACAGGAAGCCCCGCGCGTGGCAAAGGTCCTCGATCTCCGGGGTCGTCATGACTGCGGCAAGCGGCAGGCCGGCTCCCAGGGTCTTCGACAGGGTTAGGATGTCCGGCACCACGCCGTCGCGCTCGCAGGCGAACATCAGGCCGGTGCGGCCGATGCCGGTCTGGGCCTCGTCGAGGATCAGCAGCATGCCGCGCTCGGCGCACTTGCCCTTGAGCGCGGCGAGGTAGCCCGGCGGCAGCTCGATGATCCCGCCGGAACTCAGGATCGGCTCCGCCAGGAACGCCGCGAGGTTGCCGGTCGACTGCCGATCCAGAAGCGCGAAGGCGTAGTCCAGCTCGGTTCGCCAATCCGATGCGCCGTCCTTCTCGAACGCCGGTCGGTAGGCGTTCGGCGCGGGGATCGCGAAGGATCCGACCTGCGCCGGCCCGTAGCCCTTGCGACCGGCGCTGTAGGTCGCCGCGGCGGCTCCGGCCGTCATGCCGTGCCAGGACTGGGCGAAGCTCACCACCTCCCACCCGCCCGTGGCCAGCTTGGCCATGCGCAGGGCCGCCTCGTTGGCCTCGGCGCCCGTCGTCAGCAGCAAGGTCCGCTCGAGGCCGCCGGGGGCGATTCGCGCCAGTTCCGTTGCCAGATCGACGACGGGACGGCTCAGCATGCCGCTGAACAGGTGGTCGAGCTGTCCGACGTGATGCGCCGCGACAGCAGCGATCTCGGGATGACCGTGACCCAGGATCGCGCTCATCTGGCCGGAGGTGAAATCGAGGATCTTCCGGCCCTCGGCATCGTAGACGAAGCTGCCCTCCGCCCGCTCGATGATGACCGGCGCGAAGGCGCCGCCGTACCGGACCAGATGGCGACGCGCCCGCGTCCAGAAGTCGGGATCGTCGTTTCGCGTCATGGCCGCTGCTGTTCCCCTGTCGAACCCGCCCAGGCTAGAAGGGGATTCACACGCAGAAAAGCTTATAGTTCTGAACTGAGAGTTCACCTTTCCTGATGGGACACAGCCTCGATATCGATCTGCTCCGCAGTTTCGTCACGGTGGCGGAGACGGGCGCCCTCAGCCGCGCCGCTGAGCGCGTCAGCCGGAGCCAGGCCGCGCTCAGCATGCAGATGAAGCGCCTGGAGAATCTCGTCGCTCAGCCGCTGCTGCGCCGGACCGGGCGGGGTGTTTCGCTGACCGTGCAGGGGGAGCGCCTCCTGCGCCACGCGCGCCGGATCCTGGCCGCGCACGACGATGCCCTGGCGGAATTGAACGGGCAGAGCCTCAACGGCTCCCTGAGGATCGGCTGCCCAGACGATTACGCCCAGGCGTTCCTGCCGACGCTGTTGCGCGGTTTCGCGCGCCATCATCCCGGTGCCGCGATCGCAGTCGTGTGCGCTGCGACGCCGAGGCTGGAGAAGCGCCTGCAACAGGGCGGCCTCGACCTGGCGCTGGTCTCGGTCCCCCTCGCGGCCGGACGGGAGATGCTCAGGCGTGAGGACCTCGTCTGGGTCGCCGCGCGCGACAGTGCCGGCCCGTGGCCGAATCCGCTGCCGCTCGCTCTGGGGGACCCCGACACCCTTGATCACCGGGCTGCGCGCGCCGCCCTCGACCGAGCCGGTCGCGCATACCGCATCGCTTACGCGAGCGGCAGCCTGTCCGGTCTGCTGGCCGTGGTGCGCTCCGCCCAGGCCGTGGCGGTCCTGACCCGTTCCGCCGTCCCGCCCGACCTGCAGGTGCTGACCCGCGACAGCGGCTTGCCGACGCTGCCTAGGATCGGGGTGACACTGAATCTGGACGAACTACACGCCGCGCCGTTGACGCGAGCCTTTGCCGCGCATGTGCGGTCCGTCCTGCCGACGCTCTGACCCGGGTCGCCGGGGTCGGCGCCGAAATCATGCATCCGATCCAAGCCGCGCGCCGACGCCGGACCTCACGGCCTCCAGTCGCCGTGATCTCACATGGCCGATGCAAGGTCGTCATCCGTCATCGGAATGTTTCGGCCAGAACAGTACGATTTCATCGTTGTCGACATTGATCCAATTGATATGCGTGCCGGGATTTTCATGGCGGATCGCTTCGAAATGCTCGCTGTTGCAGAGCGGATAGATGTTCTTTTCCAAACTGCTCAAGCCGGCGTCGATCTGTGCCTGACGCAGAGCCGATCGGACGTGCGTATCCGCCAGCAATAGCCCGCGGAACTTCCGGCCGGCGATGTCGGGAAAAGCCGCGCTCCAAGTCGCCATCACCCGCGGATTGTCGTACTGAACGACCGTATCGGTCTCGACGATTCGGGACGGGCTGTGATCCAGCCGGACGTCCTCGGTCCAGTTCCGGTTGGCCGCGGCCATCGTCTTGGTCGTTTCAGGCGATACGACGGGCGTCGTCGCCGCAGCCGATGCCAGCTCCGCGACGACCTGCGCACCGCGCCGGTCGGGCGGGTCGAATGCCGCCGCGTCGGCCGCCTGGATCCGGGTCTCGGCCAACGCGAATACTGCGACGGCAGCCTCGGGCGACAGCGTGTAGATGGACCGCGGATCGAGAGGCGGCGGTGCGACAGCAATCGCCTCCTTCGGTGTGGGGGCCCCCGCTTCGACGGGCTGTGGCTTCTGGGCGGCCGCCGTGACGGCAGCGATCGAAGGTACGTAATCCATCGCCAAATCTCCGACTGTTCAGGACGATGCGAAGGCCCGCCGCCTTTCCGTTCCAGCCCGTTTTCCATCTCCCCCCGGTGCGTTGGCCGCTGAGTGCCAGCGCCACCCGGGGCCGACTGTCGTCTGGAACCCCTGTCCCCTATTGCCGCGGCCGCCGGCCGCATGAACCGACAGTCCAAGCGCCGGCGCATTGAGACCGGATTCGTGATGGCGGCCACTGTCCCAGGTGCCATAGTGCAAAGCCGGCCTCGCTGTAGGCGCGGTCCGGGTGGCCGCCACGTCGGTCCAGGCTGACGGGGATGAAAGTGAGGACGCCTCGATCGTCGGGCGCCCCGCGGCCTTCATGCCCGCGAGCGACCCATCCGCGAGCTTCATGCTCCGTTCATTCCAACGTGCACTTGGCGCCCTGAAGGTGTCAACGCTCAGTCGTGTCGAATCCAAGCATTACCGCGATCTTTTCAACCAGGATGCCGGGCATTTATCTGGACGACGGATGAAATTTTCTCTTGGAGATCTAAACAATTCGAGGTGCGCGCATCCGGTAGAACATCGACTAACTGTGCCCTCGCGACACGATGACCGCGTCGCGACTTCCGTGGCGGACCGGTCGGCGACTCCGTGGGTTCGCGCCACGGGATACGCGGTCGACCGGCGCCGAAGCGCGAGGCGCTCGACATCGGGAGCGCGACAGAGCCCCTGATCCCGGCCGAAGACCGTGATTCCCGGGGCGTGCCAGCCCGCCGCAGGCGGTGTTTGCCCGCGGCCCGCGGACATGCGAGAGAGACCGGATGTTGACCGTCGATAGCCTCTGGCGCGCGCGGCACCGGCTCGCGCAGTTCGGGAAGAAGCGGACAGGATCTCCGCGTATCCTCGTGATCGGCGTCTGTCAGGCCGGGTCCATCGCCAAGGCGATGCGTTACCTGCTGCCCGACGCGCGGGTGGATTTCGTCTCGGCCTTCACGGCCGCCCGCCGGTTCCCGCGCCTCGCGGACCTCATGGCCCATGCCGACGGTTACGACCACGTCTTCAGCAGCATCTACCTGCCCCGGTTCAAGGGCGGCGGTACGATCGACACCCTGCGGACGCACCCGAAGGTGCGGTTGATCCCGACCATCGTGTTCAGCGCCTATCATCCGGATCTCGTCCATGTCGGCGTGCAGGATTCGGTGACGCTCCACGGCCTGATCTCAGGGCCGATGGGCCATTCGCATTCCGCGATCACCCTGTTCGCCTACCTGTCGGGCTTCTCGCAGGCGCAGGCGCTGCGTCTGTTCTCCGAGCCGGTCTTCGAGCGCCTCGGGTATTTCAATTTGTGGGACGAGTCGGTCGCGTATCTGCGCGGGCTCGGCGTCCAGGCGGGCTACGACCTCGACACACATCTGACGCGGTGGGCGCGGCGGGGCTGCTTCATGCACTCCATCAACCACACCAAGCTCTACGTGGTGGCCGATCTCGCCCGCGGGCTGCTGACCAAAGCCGGCGTGCCGTTCGAGGAATGCGACCTCGACGCCTTCCTGCCCGACGACCTCGGCGGCCAGGGCAGCTGGCCGGTCTATCCGGAGATCGCCCAGCATTTCGGCGTTGCCGGGAGCGCCCTGTTCTTCAAGGCGGAGACACGCCGGTCCGGCCCCGCGCGCACGATGAGCCGGGCCGAATTCATCGCGGCCTCCTATGCCAACTACGACCGGCGTGAGCGGAAGCTCCTGATCTCGCAGCGGGTCCAGGGCTGGCTCAACGACCCGCCGACGGTAGACTTCCTGCGCGAGGCGGCGGGTCGGTGTGACGCGCCGGCGCGGTCGGCCGCCCAGGTCCCGGCCCTCAAGGCGGGCAGCTTCGCCGGGCACGCCTCCTAGCGCCGCGGATCCGGCACTTCCCGCCGGTCCCGGCGTTGTCGCGCACCGCCCGCGGATGCGGGATCGACTCGAGGTGTCCCGATGAATCCCCAGTCCCGGCACCGCACGGGCCGCATAGCGACCGCGGCGGCCCTGACGCTCGTCGGCTCGGCCGCGGGCCTCGTCGGCTGGAGCCGCCTGTCGGTGAACAGGCGGATGCCCCTGCCGCCGGCCCTTCCGGGGCGGCACGATCTGATGCCCACTCGGCGCGCCGGCGCGCTCTCGCTCTATCGCTCGACGGAGGCGGACGGTGTCCCGCTCCTGCTGATCCACTCGATCAACGCGGCCGCCAACGCCTACGAGGTCCGGCCGCTCTACCTGCGCTTCCGCAAAACGCGGCCGGTCTACGCCCTGGAGCTGCCGGGGTTCGGATTCTCCGAACGCTCGCGCCGCCGCTACACGCCGCGCCTCATGGTGGAGGCGATCCACGCCGCCGCGGACGAGATCCGGCGTTGTCACGGGGATCACCCCATCGATGCCCTGGCCCTATCCCTGTCGGCCTCGTTCCTCGCGCGGGCCAGCCTGGAACGCTCGGATGCCTATCGCAGCCTCGCGCTGGTCAGCCCGACGGGCTTCGACGCACGGCTCTCCGGTGAGGGACCGCCGGACGGTCATCGGGGACGCGACTGGCTTCGGGACATCCTCGATCGACCGCCCCTGGGCCGGCCGCTGTTCGACGCCCTGGTCACGCGTCCGAGCATCCGCTTCTTCCTGAAGAAGACCTTCGGCTCGGACAGGATCGACGAGGGCCTTCTCGCCTACGACCACGCATCGGCCCACCAGCCGGGTGCCGAGCACGCGCCGTATTGCTTCATCGCGGGTCATCTGTTCCCCACCGACGCGACACGCCTCTACGAGCGCCTGCGCCTCCCGGTCTGGATGGTGCACGGCGAACGCGGCGACTTCGTCGACTATCGGCTGGTGCCGCGTGTTGCCGATCGGCCCAACTGGCGCGTCGACACCCTGCCGACCGGCGCGTTCCCGCATTTCGAGCAGCCGGAAACGGTCGCGGACCGCTACGACGCGTTTCTGGCGCGCATCATTCGCCTGCCGGCGGCTCGACCGTTGTGATCCGGTAGCGCAGCCACACCACGCCGTCGGAGAGGCGCTCGCAGGCCGTGGGGTCGAGCCTGCGACGGCTGCCCATCGTCTCCGTCTCCGCCCCGTCGAAGTCGAAAACCGCGGGGGCGCCCGACAGGCCGTCGACCGCTGGGGCGAGGAGCGCAGGCTCAGCTCGTCGATGAGGCCGGCCCACGGATCGGCCCACCGCTGCGAAAGGGATCGAACGCGGCAACAGCCTGCATCGGTGGACCGGTCGGGCTCCCATCCGTAAGGATGGGGCCGCCGCAGGGAGCGGCGTCCACCTTGGATCCCGATGATCGATCTCACCCTCGAGGCCGCCCGCACAATCGTCGACACGGCCCTGCGGGAAGCGCGAACGCGCACACTCAAGCCGCTGGCCGTCGTCGTCTACGATGCCCGCGGCGCGCTCAAGGCGGTCGCGGTCGAGGACGGCACCTCCCTGCGCAGGGCCGAGATCGCCTGCGGCAAGGCCAACGGCGCGCTGGCGCTCGGCCTCGGCTCCCGGGCGATCCATGCCCGCGCGGAGGCTCAGCCCTACTTCGTCGCGGCCGTGACCCATCTTGCCGGACCCGCCGCTCTCGTTCCGGTGCCCGGCGGTGTCCTGATCCGCTCCACGGAGGGCCGGCTCCTCGGCGCCGTCGGCATTTCAGGCGACACCTCCGACAACGACGAGATCTGCGCGGTGGCCGGCATTCAGGCGGCCGGGCTCGTCCCGGAGACCGGCGGCTGAGATGCGCCTCACTCGGCGCGCGTGGCTGGTAGGCGCCGCCGCCGTTTCAGCCGTGGGACCGGCCCATGCGGCCGAGCTGCTGTACCGGCGCGGTAACGACGCCGATCCGGAGACTCTCGACCCGCACCGCTCGTCCACGGTTGCCGAGGCGCATATCCTGCGCGATCTCTGCGACGGGCTCCTGACCTACGACAACAGGGGTGCGATCATCCCGGGCGCTGCCCGGACCTGGACCCTGTCGGACGACGGGCTCAGCCTGCATTTCGACCTGCGGCCGGACGGCCGCTGGTCGAACGGCGAACCGGTCACGGCGGCGGACTTCGTCTATTCATTACGCCGGATGCTCGACCCGGCCACGGGGGCGAAATACGCCGAGATCCTGTTCCCGATCCGGAACGCGGCCGCCGTCAACCGCGGCGAAAAGCCGACGGACGCCCTCGGGGTTGTCGCGGAAACGCCGCTGCGGCTCGCGATCACCCTGGAACAGCCGACCCCCTACATCCTGGAGCTCCTGACCCACCAGACCGCCCTGCCGGTGCATCGTGCGTCCGTGGAGCGGTACGGCGACGGTTTCACCCGGCCCGGCAACCTCGTAACGAACGGCCCCTACAGGCTTCTGGACCGCGTGCCGGGCGGTGCGATCACCCTGGAGGCCAACCCGCTCCATCCCGACGGCGCGGCCCTCGCGATCCGCCGCGTCGCCTTCCTCCCGACTCCCGACCTGGCATCGGCCGTGCGCCGCTATGCCGCCGGAGAGATCGACTCGCTCGCCGATCTGCCCGTCGATCAGATCGCCGACCTGCGCCGCCGTTTCGGAACCCAGGTGGTGCTCGGCCCCTCGCTCGGCCTCGCGGCGCTGGTGGTCAACACCCGCAAGAAGCCGTTCTCGGACAGGCGGGTCCGCCAGGCGCTGTCGCTCGTCATCGACCGCGAATATCTGGCCGACGGGCTGAACGGCGGAACCATGAGTCCGGCCTATTCGCTGTGCCCGCCGGGTCTCGATCATTACCGGACGCCCCCCGAGATCGCGGGTCGGCAAGGCCTGCCGATCGACCACGAGGCGGAGGCGCGATGGCTCCTCGCCGAGGCCGGTTTCGGCCCCGATAATCCGCTCACGGTGGAGTACCGGTTCAACGTCAGCGACAACAACCGCACCATCGCGGTGGCGATCGGCGAGATGTGGCGCGACCTCGGGATCGTCACCCGCTACGTCTATACGGATGCCAAGACCCATTTCGCCTATCTGCGCGACGGCGGCGACTTCGATGTGGCGCGCTACAGCTGGATCGCCGATTATTCCGATCCGCAGAACTTCCTGTTCCTGCTCCAGAGCGGAAACGACGGCATGAATGCCGGGCACTGGTCGGACGCAGCCTTCGACGACCTGATGGCGAAGGCCGCCGCCGCGCGCGACCTCGTCCGGCGGGCCGACCTGCTCTACGACGCCGAGTCGATCGCGCTGCGCGAGATGCCCTGGATTCCGCTGATGCACTACCGCTCCAAGGCGCTGATCGCGCCGCGGCTGCACGGTTATCACCCGAACCTGCGTAACGCGGCGCCGACACGGTTCCTGAGGCTCGACGCTTGATCCGTTTCATGTTGCGTCGCCTCGCGCAGGCGGTCCCGACGCTGCTGGCCGTCGTGACCGTCAGCTTCTTCCTGATGCGGCTCGCGCCCGGCGGCCCGTTCGACCTGGAACGGCCCCTGGCGCCCGCCGCCATGGAGAACCTGCGCCGGGTCTACGGTCTCGACCGGCCGCTGGTCGCGCAGTTCGGGAGCTACCTCGCGGCCCTGGCGCGCGGTGACCTGGGTCCGTCCTTCTCGTTCCGCGACCAGAGTGTCCTCGACCTGATCGCCCGTGGCCTGCCGGTCTCCGCGACGCTCGGTGCCCTCGCGCTGGCCCTCGCCACGACCCTGGGGGTCGGGCTCGGCATCGCGGCGGCACTCCGGCGCGGCGGGGTCATCGACAGAGTTCTGGGAATCGGTGCCGCCCTGACGCTCTCGCTGCCGAGCTTCGTGGTCGCCCCCCTCCTCCAGATCGCCTTCGGCCTCAGCCTGCGCTGGCTGCCGCTGGGCGGCTGGAACGACGGCGCCCCGAGCCATCTCGTTCTGCCCGTCGTGACCCTGGCCCTGCCGCAGGTTGGCGCCCTGGCCCGGATGACCCGGGCTTCCCTGGGTGAGGCTTTGCGCACGCAGCCGATCCGCACCATGCGGAGCCTCGGCCTGCCGCCGGCCCGCGTCACGCGCCACGCCCTGCGGGGCGCCCTGCTGCCGGTGGTCGCCTATCTCGGACCTTTGGCGGCGTCCCTGCTAACCGGCTCGGTCGTGGTGGAGTCGATTTTCGGCCTGCCGGGGATCGGCCGCTATTTCGTGGAGGGGGCGCTCAACCGCGACTACACGCTGGTGATGGGAACGGTGCTGCTGGTCGCCGGGCTGGTGATCGCCCTCAATATCGCGGCCGACTTGGCCTGCGCGTGGCTCGACCCGCGCCTGCGGACCGCGGCGTGAGCGCGGCGTCGCCGCGGGCAGCACCGGCGCGGCGCGTGCTCGTCCGCCTCGCCCGCAACGGCACCGCCCTGGCCGCGCTCGCCGTGCTCACCGCGGTCGCCCTCGCCTGCCTCATCGGGCCTGGATTCACGGGCCATGATGCCGAACGCGCCTATCCCGACCTCCGTCAGCTCCCCGCGGGGGGCGCGGCGCAGCCGGATGCCGCGCATCTCGGCCCGGCCCTCGAGCGTCTCGCCTTCCGGATGCGGGCGAAGCTCGACGTAGTCGCCCGCGACGGCGACATGCTGCGGCTGACGCTCCGTTCCGATGCGGGTGTCGATCGACGCAGTCTGGTCTACCTGCCGCGCTCGGCCCTGTTCGGAACACCCACGGTCGTGGACACGGGGGATGGCGGCCGCAGCCTCGTGGTTGCGGTGCCGATCCAGCGACTGCACTTCCTCCTCGGCACGGACGTGCAGGGCCGCGATCTCCTGACCCGTTGCCTCGTTGCCGGCCGGATCTCACTGGCGATCGGCCTCGCCGCGAGCCTCGTGGCCCTGCTCATCGGCGTCGCCTACGGCGCCACGGCAGGTTTCGTGGGCGGGGCGCTCGATGCCGTGATGATGCGTTGCGTCGACGTGCTCTACGCCCTCCCCTTCGTGTTCTTCGTCATCCTGCTGCTGGTGTTCTTCCGACCGAGCCTGCTGCTGATGCTGGCGGCGATCGCCGCCGTGGAATGGCTCGACATGGCCCGAGTGGTGCGCGCCGTGACCCTGTCGCTGCGCGAGCGGGACTTCGTCCGCGCCGCACACGCCCTCGGTCTCGGGACACCCCGCATCATCCTCCGGCACATCGTACCCAACACCCTCGGTCCGGTGGCCGTGACGGCGACGCTCCTCGTGCCGCAGGTCATCCTGCTGGAGAGCTTCCTGTCGTTCCTCGGGCTCGGCGTGCAGGAGCCTCAGACGAGCTGGGGCGTGCTGATCGCCGAGGGCGCCCGTTCCATCGAAGCGGCCCCCCACCTGCTGGCCGCTCCGGCGACCTTCCTGATCGCCACCCTGGTGGCGCTCAACCTGCTGGGCGATGGCCTCGCCGATGCCCTGGACCCGCGCGCCGCCTAGCGTCAGCCCAGCGTCCGGATCGGAGATCCTGCGAGCCACGCCTCGATGTCCTCCACCGCCTGGGTGAAGAACGTCCGGTAGTTGTTGCGCGACACGTAGCCGAGATGCGGCAACGCCAGGACGTTCGGCAGCCGGCGAAACGGGCTGTCGGCGGGCAGCGGCTCGGTCTCGAACACGTCGAGGCCGGCGCCGGCGATCCATCCTTCCTCCAGCGCCCGCACCAGAGCCGTCCGGTCGACGATCGGCGCCCGGGAGGTGTTCACCAATAGCGCATCCGGACGCATGCGTCGCAGTTCGGCCTCGCCGAGAAGGCCCCGCGTCCGGTCGCCCAGGACGAGATGGATCGTGACCACATCGCTCGCTTCCAGCAGCGCTTCCTTGGAGGCCGCCCGCTCCACGCCGGCCGCTGCGGCCCGCCCGTCATCGAGATTCGGGCTCCACGCGATCACCCGCATGCCGAAGGCGCGCCCGATGGCGGCGACCCGTGCCCCGATCTTGCCGAGACCCAGGACGCCCAGCGTCGCGCCGGCGAGATCGGTACCGATGGTGCTCTGCCAGGGCCCGCCCGCGCGCAGGGTTCGGCTTTCCGGCGCGAGGTGGCGGGCCAGGCCGAGGATCAGAGCCCAGGTCAATTCGGTGGGCGGGGTCGGGCTCGAATCCGTTCCGCAGACCACGACGTCGCGCGCGCGGGCCGCCGCGACGTCGATGGCGAGATTGCGCATGCCGCTGGTGACGAGGAGTTCCAGCCGGGGCAGCCGCTGCAGCAGATCGCCCGGGAACGGCGTGCGCTCCCGCATGATCACGAGGATCTCGGCCTGCGCGATCCGCGCCACGAGGGCATCCGGATCCGGGATATGCTCGGAGATGGCGGATACGGTCACCCGGTCGGCGAGGCGTCCCCAATCGGCGAGCCTCAGGGCCGCGTTCTGGTAATCGTCGAGGATCAGGCAGTTCCGCATGGCGATGGTCCCAGCGCATCCCGGCAGTCGGTGGCGCGGGGGCCCCGGGGGGACGTCTCGAGCCGCCCGCGCCGGTTAGGCGCGAGCCGGCATAGCGTCAACCGCAGGTGCGCGTGCCGCGGCAACCTCAGGGCGAACGGGCTAGTCCCTCACGCATCCGCCAGCGCCGCGAAGGCCTCGGCGACGCCGGCGGCTCCCGGATCCTGGACCCCCGCGAGATCCGCCGTCGCCAAATAGCTGGACCGGCCGGCACCCGCCCGCTCCATCCGGGCCGTAGCGTCGGCACCGGCTCGGGCGGCCGCGGAGGCGGCGCGTAGATCGCCAGTCTTCAGAGCCTCGACGGCGGGGATCAGCGCGTCTAGGAGGGTCCGGTCCCCGGCGGCGGCGCCGCCATAGCCCTGTACCCGCGCCACGCCCCGGCCGAGGGCCTCCGGCTAGGCTGCGCCCTCTGCCAGGGCGGAGGCCGTGGCGGCGAAGAAGATCGAGCCGAGCACGCCGCTCGACCCGCCCACGGCTCGCCCGATCCGCTCGGCCAACGCCCGGCACAGGGCCGCCGGCTCCGCCTGCGGCAGACGGTCGAGATCCGCCAGGACCGCGCGCGCGGCGCCCGCGAAGGTCGTACCGGCATCGCCGTCGCCGACCTCCGCATCGAGGGCGTTGAGCGGGCCTTCGGCGGCGATCAGGGCCTTGGCTACGGCGGCGATCCGGCTCGCCGTGACGGCATCGTGCGAAGGCGTGAAGGTTTCACCCGCCAACCCCTCCGGCATGGGCCTCAGGACCGGCGGCGCGATCCGAACGGCGCCGGGCCAGGCCGGCACCGGCACGGGCGCCGCGAGCGCCGCTTCGCGGGCCTCGTCGAGTGGCAGGACCGACAGCGAGACGCCGTGCATGTCGAGCGCCGTCATCAGCGGCGCGGGACCGAGCAGCAGGGATACGCGCTTGCCGAGATCGGTGGCGAGGACCGCCCGCGTCAGCACCTGCATCTCAAGCGCGGTGGCCGAGCCGAGGTTGTTCACGAGGAGCGCCAGCCGATCGGCGCCGGCGACCGACTCGGAGAGCCGCTCGGCCATCATGCGGGCGAGGTCGCTCGCCCTCGGCAGGGTGATACGCTCCACGCCCGGTTCGCCGTGTATGCCGAGGCCGAGTTCGGCCTGCCCTTCGGCCAGGCGCTCGCTGCGCGGCGAGCCCGGGATCGTGCAGGTCGAGACCGCGAGACCCAGGGATTTCGCGGCGGCCGCGGCCCGCCGCGCCAGGCCGGCGACGGTCTCCAGCGGCGCCCCGGCTTCGGCGGCGTGGCCCGCGATCTTGTGCACGAACAGCGTGCCGGCGACGCCGCGGGGTTGCTTGGCCGCCGGCAGAGCGATGTCGTCGGAGACGATGACGGTCTCGATCCTGTGGCCCAGCGCCCGGGCGCGTTCCGCCGCCAGGCCGAAATTCAGACGGTCGCCCGCGTAGTTCTTGATGATGAGCAGGCACCCGGCCGGCCCGGTCACCGCGAGGATCCCGGCCAGCACGGCGTCGACGCTCGGCGAGGCGAAGACGTCGCCGCAGATTGCGGCACTCAGGAGCCCCGGTCCGACGAAGCCCGCATGGGCCGGTTCGTGGCCGGAGCCGCCGCCCGAGATCACCACAACCTTGTCGGGATCCGGCGCCGCACGCAGGACTACGCGGATGCCGGGATCGCCCTCGAGCCGCGCGAGGCGTCCGCCGCTGGCCGCGAGCAGCCCGTCGAGGGCGTCGTTGACCAGGGTGGATCAGGCGTCGATGAAATGGGCCATGGCGTGACCTTCAATGGGGCCGGTCCGCGATTCTGCGCTGGCGGATCCGCGCGCATTCTCCGCGTCATCGAGCCCTGCTAGCAACGGTGTCCGTCCTTGCGAGCGCAGCGAAGCAATCCAGTCAGCGCCACGTCGGCCGACGTCCCGCCGCCCTGGCTCGCTTCGCTGCGCGCGCGATGACGAAGGTCTGAACCGTCCCCTTACTCCTTCACTGCGCCGGTAAGTGCCGAGACGTAGTACTCGACGAAGAACGAGTAGAGGATCACCAGCGGCAGCGAGCCGAGGAGCGCGCCGGCCATCAGCGAGCCCCACTTGTAGACGTCGCCGTCCACGAACTCGCTGACCACGGCGATCGGGACCGTCTTGTTCTGGGTCGAGGACAGGAACGTCAGCGCGTAGATGAATTCGTTCCAGCACAGCGTCAGGGAGAAAATCCCGGCCGAGATCAGGCCGGGGAAAGCAAGCGGCAGAACGATCTTGGTGAGGATCTGCCACCGACTGGCGCCGTCCATCAGGGCGCATTCTTCCAGCTCGTAGGGAATGGTCTTGAAATACCCCATGAGCAGCCAGGTGGAGAACGGAATCAGGATCGTCGGGTAGGCGAGGATCAGGGCGATCGGCGAATCGAACAGGCCGTAGGCCTGGATGATCGTGGCCAGCGGAATGAACAGGATCGAGGGCGGTACGAGGTAGGCGAGGAAGATCGCCGCCCCGACCCAGCCCGCGCCCCGATAGCGGACGCGCACGCAGGCATAGGCAGCCAGCACGCTGGCGAACAGCGACAGCATCGTGGCGGCGACCGACACGTACATCGTGTTCCAGAGCCAGCGGGGATACTGCGTCTCGAACAGCAGCTTGTGGATGTGCTTGAACGTCGGATCCACGACCCAGAACGGGTTGAACCGCTCCATGTCGATCAATTGCTCGTCCGGTTTGATGGCTGTCAGTGCCATCCAGTAGAACGGGAACAGCAGCACCGCGAGAATGACCAGGAGCGGCAGGTAGGTGGTCACGAGGCGCCGGGGCAGGCGTTCGAGATAGGCCATGCCCTCGGAATTGTCGGTGAGCCCGGCCGGCCGCGCCTCCATCACCGGAGCGAGGTGCGGGTCGRCATGGGCCGGCGGTGCGGGCGCGCTCATCGGTCGGACTCCCCGGCCTGCCAGGCCCGGCGCTGCAGGCCGAACCACGAGATGCCGATGGCGACGAGCAGGAACGGCACCATGGCGGTGGCGATGGCCGCCCCCTCGCCCAGCGTCCCGGAGAGGATGCCCCGCTGGTAGGACAGGGTCGCCATCAGGTGGGTGGCGTTCACCGGCCCGCCCCGGGTCATGGCCCAGATCAGCTGGAAGTCGGTGAACGTGAACAGCACCGAGAAGGTCATCACCACCGCGATGATCGGCGTCAGCAGCGGCAGGGTGATCCGCGAGAAGATCTGCCAGTTGGAGGCGCCGTCGAGCGTCGCGGCTTCGTAGAGCGAGGGCGAAACCGTCTGGAGGCCGGCGAGCAGCGTGATCGCGATGAACGGCACGCCGCGCCAGATATTGGCGAAGATCACGCAGGCACGGGCGAGATTCGGGTCTCCCAGGAAGTCGATGTTGCCGTCGATGACCCCGAGATGGCGCAGCGACCACGAGATGATCGAGAACTGGCTGTCGAAAATCCACCAGAACGCGATCGCCGACAGCACCGTCGGCACGACGAACGGGATCAGCACGATCGACCGGATGATCGACTTGAACGGCATATTCTTGTTGAGCAGCAGGGCGAGGTAGAGGCCGACGCCGAACTTCACCACCGATGCCACCGCCGTGTAGAGGCAGGTGTTGAACACCGAGAGCCAGAACACGTCGTCGTCCCAGAGCCACGCGTAGTTCTCGAGGCCGATGAACACCCCCTCCCGGCCGATCCGCGCATTGGTGAAGGACAGCCAGATGCCCTTCAGCAGCGGGTAGGCCAGGAACAGGCCGAGGATCAGCGCGGTGGGCAGCATGAACCAGAAGGCCGCCCAGCCCCGGCTCGCCCGCAGGCGTGCCCAGGCCGAGCGGGTCGGGACCGCGACCGGGGCCGGCTGTGTCAGGGCGGTGTGCGCCATGGTCTCGGTTCCGCTCCCGGCTCAGGTGTTCCTGAAGATGCGCGTGGCGGCGCGCTCGGCATTCTTGATGGCGCCCTTCACGTCCTCGCGCCCGGTGCAGTGGCTCGCGAACATGTCGACAACCACGAAATCCGCCAGCACCGCGGCAATGCGCTCGCTCACCGGTGCGAGTCCGCCGGCCGCCAGGGAGCGCCGCCCCGCCTCGGCGAAGACCGCGTTCTTCGGGTCGCTCGTCCAGATCGGGTTCTTGGGGTAGTTCGACAGCGGCTCGCAGAGGTAGCCCTGGGCGGCCTCCAGCCAGGGATTGTAGTTCGCCGCCTCCATCATGAAGGCGATGAAGGCCTTACAGGCATTGGGCGCCTTCGAGTACTTGAAGGCCAGGATCGGGAAGGCGAGCTGGAACTCGGTGGGCTTGCCGGCCGGTCCGATCGGCCAGACCGCGTGGTCCATGTCCTCGGCGAGCTTGGGGTTGTCCTTCTTGGCGGCGGCATAGATCGAGATGCCGTTGTTGGTGAGGTAGAGATCGCCCGCCAGGAAGGCCTTGTTGTTCGACGAGTCGTTCCACGACACGGTGCCCGGCACGAAGGTCTCGTACAGGGATTTGACGTATTCGAGGGCCTTGGCGGTTTCGGGCGAGTTGATGACGATCTTCTCGTTGGCGTCCACGAGGTTGCCGCCATGGGACCAGAGCGCCCAGTGGCACCACGTGTTGCCGTCACCTGTGGCATGGCCGAGGGCGAAGCCCGCCGGGGTGTTGTTCTTCTTCAGGCCGCGGCACAGTTCGAGGAAGCCCGCCGTGTCGGTGGGAAACTTGTCGAAGCCGGCCTTCTTCATCGCCGAGATGCGGTAGTTCGGATAGCCGCCGTTGAAGGCGACGGGGATCGCGATCCACTTGCCCTTGACCTTGCCGTAGGCTTCCGCGGACGGGAACCACGGGCCGTATTTCTTGGCGAGCGAATCCGCCACATCCTCCAACGGCAGGCACTTGTCGGGGAACAGCGCGGGGAATGAGAACAGGCCCCAGACCATGTCGGGTCCCTGACCCGTATTGGCGGCCACCGACGCCTTGGGCTGGATGTCGTCGAACGACTCGTTGCTCACCGTCACCTTGACCCCGGTCGCCTGGGTGAAGGCGTCCACCATCTTCATGAAGGCCTCGTCCTCGCTGGGGACGAAGCGCTTCCAGCGCAGCAGCGACAGGCTGGCGCCGGGCTCGGGCTTCCAGGCGCTGTTCTGCGCCCAGGCCCGAGCGAAGCCGAACAGGTCGCCGCCGGCAGCGAGGCCGGTCGCGGCCGCTCCGGCAAGGAGGGAACGGCGATCGAGAACGGACATCGTAGTTTACTCCCTCGGTGATCCTGAATTCGGGGGCGCAGTGCGCCCCGCCACCTGCATCCCCCCGGCGCAGGTCAGCTTGGCAGGCGACGGCCGGTTTCGGCGTCGAAGAAGTGCACGCGGTTCGGCCGCAGGTAGACGGTTTCCCCAGGGCGCTCCTGCACGCGTTCACGCAGCACGCAGGTGAGATCCTGACCGACGGCCCGAACGGCCAGCATGGTCTCGGACCCGGTCGGCTCCACGACCACCACCTCGGCGGCGATCCCGTCCGGCGCGAGGTCGAAGTGCTCGGGGCGGACGCCCAGGATGAGCGGCCTACCTTCGACGCCGCCCGGCGCGCCGGTGAGCGGGAACGTCAGTCCGGTCTCGGTCACGAAGGTGAGGCGACCATTCGCGCGGACCTTGCCGGGCACGAAGTTCATGGCCGGCGAGCCGATGAAGCCCGCGACGAACAGGTTGTCGGGCCGGTCGTACAGTTCGAGGGGCGGCCCGATCTGCTCGACGATTCCGTCGTGCATCACCACGATCCGGTCAGCCATGGTCATGGCCTCGATCTGGTCGTGGGTAACGTAGATGGTCGTGGTCTTCAGCCTCTGGTGCAGTTCCTTGATCTCGGTGCGCATGGCGACACGCAGCTTGGCATCGAGATTCGAGAGCGGTTCGTCGAACAGGAAGACCTGCGGATCGCGCACGATCGCCCGGCCCATGGCGACGCGCTGGCGCTGTCCGCCCGAGAGCTGGCGCGGGTAGCGGTCGAGGAGATGGGTGAGTCCCAAGATCTGCGCCGCCTTGTTGACCCGCAGGTCGACCTCCGAGGTCGGCGCCTTCCGGATCCGCATGGAAAAGGCCATGTTTTCGCGGACGGTAAGATGCGGGTAGAGCGCGTAGTTCTGGAACACCATGGCGATGTCCCGCTCCTTCGGCGGAACATCGTTCACCACGCGCTCGCCGATACGGATCTCCCCGCCGGAAATGTTCTCCAGCCCGGCGATCATCCGCAGTAGGGTCGATTTCCCGCAACCCGAGGGGCCCACGAGGATCACGAATTCCCCATCCGGGATGTCGACCGACACACCGTGCAGGACGTTCGTCGATCCGAAAGCCTTGCGAACCTCGCGGATTCCCACCGAGGCCATGCTTCCTCCCGATCAAGGCCACTCTGTCGGCGGCTCTAGGGCAGCAGTACAAAGGAGCGGCCTCGTGAAAGCAAGCGCGAAGCTGCACGATCCTGCAGAATGTCTTCGTTCTGTCAGGTGCTGCCGAGAGCACCGGTGACGAGCCCGCCGCCCTGAAACACGTCGGCGGACCGCGGGCCGCCCGAGATGCTAAAGCGGGCGCCGCTCCGGCCTGCGGGTCGGTACCGCGTTCCGGATGGGTCGGGCACGGCCGCTGCCCGCGATCGAGGCGACAACGTTCGCGGTACCGGGCAACCCAGAGGCGAGCAATGCGGCCGGGTTCTTCGGGGAAGCGAGCATGAAGTCCTTATCCGCCCTCACCGCACGCGAGATCTTGCCTGCCGATGGGTGCCGCGGCGCCCTGGTCGGACGGGTCTGGCGCCCGGATGTGTTGGGTCCGAGCGTCGTCGCTATCCGCGCCGACGAATCGGGCACGGCACGGGCCATCGACATCACGCGCAGCGTGCCGACCGTCAGCGACCTGTGCGAGATGCACGATCCTGCCGCCGCCCTCCGCGCCGCGTCGGGCGAAGACCTCGGCAGCCTCGACGCGATCCTGGCCAACACGCCACCCGACAACCGCGATTCGAGCCGGCCGTGGCTGCTCGCGCCGGTCGACCTGCAGGCCTTGAAGGCGGCCGGGGTGACCTTCGCGACCTCCATGCTGGAGCGCGTGATCGAGGAGCGCGCCCGGGGCGATCTAGCCGCCGCGGCGGCGATCCGCGCCGAAGTCGAGCGCCTCGTCGGACACGACCTGCGTCGTCTCAGGCCCGGCTCGTCCGAGGCGATGGCGCTCAAGGAGGTTCTGGTGGCCCAGGGCGCCTGGAGCCAGTATCTCGAGGTCGGCATCGGCCCCGACGCTGAGATCTTCACCAAGGCGCAGCCGCTCTCGGCGGTGGGTTGCGGTGCCGATGCGGGCCTGCACCCGGAATCGCGCTGGAACAATCCGGAACCCGAGGTGGCGCTCGCCGTCGCTTCCGACCAGCGCATCGTCGGCGCGATGCTCGCGAACGACGTCAACCTGCGGGACTTCGAGGGACGCTCGGCCCTGCTCCTCGGCAAGGCCAAGGACAACAACGCCTCCTGTGCCCTCGGCCCGTTCCTGCGGCTCTTCGACGACACGTTCGGCCTCGCCGAGGTCCGGCGCACCACCGTCACCCTTGAGGTCACCGGGACGGACGGGTTTCACCTTGAGGGCACCTCGCCGCTGGCCGAGATCAGCCGCGATCCGGAGGAGCTGGTCGCCGCCCTGATGGGGCGGACGCACCAGTACCCGGACGGGGCGCTCCTGCTGCTCGGCACGATGTTCGCACCGATCCAAGACCGGCACGGGCCGGGCCTCGGCTTCACCCACGCCGAAGGCGATCGCGTCGTGGTGGCGAGCCCGGAACTCGGCAGCCTCGTCAACCGCATGCGCCCGTGCGACGCCTGCGAGCCCTGGAGCTTCGGCGCCCGCGCGCTGATGCGCAACCTCGCGGCGCGCGGCGTACTATGACAGAGCGTCGTGCGGAGCGCCGCCCGACCCGATGCCTGACCCCTCCGAGATGCCCACGATGACGAATGCCGCCTTCCTCGACCGGCTCGCCGCGATCGTCGGGGCCTCCGGCCTCGTCACAGGCGACGAGTTGCGTGGCCGTTCGGCGAACTGGACGCGCCCGTCCGAACCCTGCGCGGCCCTCGCCCTGGTCCGGCCGCGTGACACCGCGGAGACGAGCGCCGTGATGGCGGCCTGCCACGCGGCGGGCGTGGCCGTCGTACCGCGGGGCGGGGCGACAGGCCTGGTCGACGGCACGCTGTGCCAGCCCGACGAGATCACGCTCTCGACCGAGCGTATGACCGGGATCGAGGCGGTGGACCCGCTGGGCATGACGGTGGTGGTGGGCACCGGCGCCACCATCGAGAGCGTTCAGGACGTGGCCGCCGCCGCCGGCCTGTTCTTTCCCCTCGACCTCGGCGCCCGCGGGTCTGCGACGATCGGTGGAGCCATCTCGACCAATGCCGGTGGCTTGCGCGTCCTGCGCTACGGCATGATGCGCGAGATGGTGCTGGGCCTGGAGGCGGTGCTCGCCGACGGGACCGTGGTGTCGTCGATGCGCCCGCTGATCAAGAACAACACCGGGCTCGACCTGAAGCAGCTCTTCCTCGGGACGGAGGGGACGCTCGGCATCGTCACGCGGGCTGTGCTGCGGCTGCGCCCGGAGCCCGCCGGCTACGCCACGGCGCTGATCGCCTGTCCGGGCGTCGATGACGGGGCGCGGGTGCTACGGGCGGCGCAGAGCGCCTTCCAGGGCCGCGTGTCCTCCTTCGAAGGGTTGTGGCCGGACTTCTACCGGTTGATGACCGCACCCGGACGCGCGACGCCGCCGCTCGCGCACGATTACCCGTTCTACGCGATCATCGAAATCGAGTGCGTCACCGAGGAGTCCGACCGCTTCCTCGGCCTGCTGGAAGGCCTGATGGCCGAGGGCACGATCCTCGACGCCGCCCTGGCCTCGTCGGAGGAGCAGCGCCGCGGGATGTGGCGGATCCGCGACCGCGTGGAGCATCTGAATGCCGACGGGATCGAACGCGCCTTCGACGTGAGCGTTCCGCTCTCGCGGATGGACGGGTATGTCCGCGGCGCCCTCGACCGCCTCGCCGCGATCCCGGGCTGCCGGGCGGTCGTCTACGGGCATATCGGCGACAACAACCTGCACTGGAATACGACCCGCCTCGACGCCGCCGGCAACGCCGCCATCGACGCGGCGATCTACGAGCCCCTCGCGGGGCTGAACGGCTCCGTCTCGGCGGAGCACGGGATCGGACTGGAGAAGCGCGGCAAGCTCCCGCTGTCGCGTTCGCCCGAGGAGATGGCCGTGATGCGGCTGGTCAAGCGGGCGCTCGATCCGGACAACCGGCTGAACCCGGGCAAGATCTTCTGAAGGGTCGGCCGTGGCGATCCGGCTGGCTGTCCGCCTGACTCCGCGCGGCGGACGCGACGCCATCGACGGCTGGGCGCGGGACGGGAACGGCCTCGCCTACCTGAAGGCCCGCGTCGCCGCGCCCCCGGTGGACGGGGCCGCCAATGCGGCGCTCGTTGCCATGATCGCCAAGATGCTCAAGGTCGGACGCGGCTCGGTCCGAATCGTTTCAGGCGAGCAGGGCCGGTTGAAGATCCTGGAGATCGAGGCGGCCGCGCAGGCTGACCTCGATCATGCGTTCGGTCATCCCTGACGGGCGCGTCGACGCTCCGTCCACGGCTCAACGCGGCATGCCGTCCGGTGCCTGGAGGTGCCTTGCAGCGCTCGCAAGGTCGGAGGTCGCTCGCGAGCGCTCGGGCCGGGGGGCGCGTCGATCGTGACGCGCGATCCCGGGATGCGGGCCGCAGCGTCAGAACCCGACCTTGTCGCCGCCCTTGAGGTCCAACATCTCGCGCGCCTCGTCGGGCGACGCGACCGCGAGGCCCAGCCCCTCGATGATCGAGCGGACGCGGCGCACCTGCGCGGCGTTGGTCTCGGCGAGCTTGCCGGGTCCGTCCCAGAGGCTGTCCTCCAGCCCGACGCGGACATTGCCACCCATCGCCGCCGCCATCGCGGCAATGTTCATCTGGTTGCGGCCCGCCCCCAGCACAGACCAGCGGTACTGATCGCCAAAGAGCCGGTCGGCGGTGCGCTTCATGTGCATCACGTCGTCGGGATGCGCACCGATGCCGCCCTGAAGGCCGAACACCGTCTGGATGAACAGGGGCGCCTTCACGAGGCCGCGGTCGAAGAAGTATTTGAGATTGTAGAGGTGCGCCGTGTCGTAGCACTCGAACTCGAACCTGGTGCCGTTCGGGCTGCAGGTCGTCAGGATGTGCTCGATCTGACCGAACGTGTTGCGGAAGATGATGTCCTTGTTGCCGAGGTAGTCCCGCTCCCACTGGTGCTTCAGGTCCTTGAAGCGGTCGAGCATGCCGAACAGGCCGAAATTCATCGAGCCGAGGTTCAGCGAGGCGACCTCCGGCTGGAAGGTGGCGGCGGGACGCACCCGCTCCTCGATCGACATGGTCGGCGCACCCCCGGTGGTGAGGTTCACCACGCAGTTGGAGCGTTGCTTGATCACCGGCAGGAACTTGGCGAACGCCTCCGGCGACTGGTCCGGCTGACCCGTCTCCGGGTTGCGGGCGTGCAGGTGCACGATGGCGGCGCCCGCCTCGGCGGCGCCGATCGCGGCGTCGGCGATCTCCTCGGGCGTCACCGGCAGGTGTGGCGACATGCTCGGGGTGTGGATCGCGCCCGTCACCGCGCAGGTGATGATGACTTTCCGCTGGGAGGCCATGCTCAGTCCTTCTGTGAAGCCTTGTGGGCGCGCAACGCCGCCAGCCGCGCGTCGCGGCGGTCCATGCGGGCGGGGAGGTCCGTGGGCGCCTGCCACTGCGTCAGGATCGCCTCGGTTGCCGGTGCCTCGTAAACGCTCGGCGGCGCCGGATCGGCGGCGAGATTCTTGTAGAAGCCCGTATAGCGGGCGCAATAATCGGCGATGCCCCCGGGCGCGTTGAGTTCAATGGTCTCGAACGGACCCATGAAGCTCCAGCGCAGGCCGAGCCCGTCCGATACGGTCTTGTCGAGATCCTGCGGGGTCACGTAGCCCTCCGAGGCGAGGCGGAATGCCTCCGCCAACAGGGCGCCCTGCAACCGGTTGAGGATGAAGCCCTCGATCTCCTTCAGCACGGTGATCGGCACCTGGCCGATCCGCTCGTAGGTGGCCCGGGCGCGTTCCAGCACCGCCGCGTCCGTCCAGGGTGCGCCGGAGATCTCCACCAGGGGGATCAGGTGGGGTGGGTTCACCGGATGGCCGATGAGGCAGCGCCCGCGACCGGGCAGGCCCTCGGTGAACAGCGAGCAGCGAATGGCCGAGGACGAGGAGGCGATGATGGCGTCCGGCGGGGCCAGCGCGTCCAGATCCGCAAACAACGCCTGCTTCACGTCGAGCCGTTCCGGCCCGTTCTCCTGGATGAAGGCGACCCCCTCCAGGGCGGCGGCGAGGCTCCCGGCCGCGCGGATGCGGTCTGCCGCGCTCTCCGGTTCGGCGCAGAGTCCGTTCGCCGCGAGGGTCCGCAGACCTTCGGCGCAGAGGGGGACCGCGGCTTCCGCCACGCCGGCAGCGGCGTCGAACAGGCGCACATCCCAACCCGCCCGGGCGAAGATCATCGCCCAGGCCCGGCCGATCAGGCCCGCACCGACGATCGCGACGCTCTCGGTCATAGCCACAGCACCTTCCGCCTCAACTCCTGATCCTCGCGCAGCAGGCGCGACGCGCCCGTCCACTGCACGCTGCCCCGCTCCAGCGCCACGGTCCGGTCGGAGAGGGCCAGCGCGAGGTCGAGGTGATGGTCCACCAGGATGATCGCGATCTCGCGGCGCAGCCGATCGAACGCCTCGAACAGCTCCTCGGTCACGGCCGGCGACAGGCCTTCGAACGGTTCATCGAGCAGGAGGAGCCGCGTGTCGCCCGACAGCGCACGGGCCACCGCCACCATCTGCTGCTCGCCGCCGGACAAGCGGGCGGCGTCGATGGTCCAGCGCTCCTTCAGCCGCGGGAAGAACTCGAGGACCTTCTCCTCGTCCCAGTGGATGCCCGCGCCGGTGAGCCGCCGCAGCCGGCCGAGACCGAGATTCTCGGCGACGGTCATTCCCGCGAACAGCGCCCTGCCCTGCGGCACGTAGCCGATGCCGAGCCGCGCGATCCGGTCGGCCGACAGGCCTGCGATGTCCTGGCCTCCGAGCACGATGCGGCCGGCAGCCGCCGGCGCGGTGCCGATCAGGGTCTTGAGCAGGGTGGACTTGCCCGCGCCGTTGCGTCCGAGCAGCGCCACGACCTCACCCTTGCGGACTTCCAGCGTCACGCCGTTGAGGATGTGCGACTTGCCGTAGAAGGTGTCCACGCCCGCCATGGACAGCAGCGTCTCGGCCTCGGCCGCGCTGGCACGCGGCCTGGCGGCGATCGCCGCCGTGCCCGAGCCGAGATAGACCGCCTGGACCCGGGCATCGTCCCGGGCGTCCGCCACCGAGCCGTCGACCAGGACGGCGCCGTCGGCCATCACGGTCACGCGGTCGGCGAGGCGGAACACCCGGTCGATGTCATGCTCCACGAGCAGGACCGGGATGTCGGCCGAAAGCGCCTTGATCAGGTCGCCGACGCGCTCGCGCTCGGCTGCGGCGAGGCCGGCGAGTGGCTCGTCGAGGAGGAGCACCCGGGGACGCGTCGCCAGCGCCAGACCCATGTCGAGGAGCCGCTGACCGCCGTAGGACAGGCTCCCGGCCTCGGCTCGCTCGATGCCGGCGAGGCCGGTCCAGCGCAGCAGCTCGGCGGTGTCGTCGGCGACCTCGCGGATCGCCAGCGCGTCGCGCCAGGGGCTGAAGTGGGCCGGATGGCGTGCCTGTACGGCGAGGCGGACGTTCTCTTCCACCGAGAGGCCTGGGAACAGGTTGGTGATCTGGAACGAGCGCCCGAGACCGGCCCGGGTGATCGCGTGCGGCTCGAGGCCGGCGATCTCATGGCCGTCGAGTCGGATGCTGCCGGCGCTCGGGGGGAACAGGCCGGAGAGCAGGTTGAAGGCCGTGGTCTTGCCCGCACCGTTGGGTCCGATGAGGGCGTGGAGCGTCTTGTCCGCCACCGCGAAGGAGACGCCCCGCACCGCCGCTACCGGCCCGAAACTCTTCTTGATGGCATCGGCGACGAGAACCGGCCCGGCGCCGCGTCCCTCGGCGATGAAGCGCGCCGGGACGCGGCCCGAGGCGCCGGCGCGGCGGGCCGACATGGCAGCCCCTTCCGTCGGCACGCGGCGGAACGGCTTCAGGAGCCGCGCCGCGATACCGACGAGCCCGTCCGGCGAGAACACGATGAACGCGACGAACAGCAGGCCGAAATACAGGAGCCAGTCGGCGGTGTAGATCGACAGGAACTCCCGGAACAGGATGTAGAACAACGCGCCGAGGGCCGGTCCGAGAAAGGAGCGCATCCCGCCGATGACCACCATGGCCAGCAGCTCGCCCGAGAACGCGATGGAGATCGGGTCCGCGGAGGTGAAGCGGTGGCTGTAGGCGGAGAGCGCGCCGGCGAGCCCGGTGATGGTCGCCGAGATGGCGAACGCGGCGAGCTTGTACCGGTTCGTCGCGTATCCCAGGAACCCGGCGCGCTGCTCGTTCTCGCGGATCGCCACCAGAACAGTGCCCATCGGCGAGCGGCGGAAGCGCCAGAGTCCGACCAGGACTACGAAGGCGATGGCGGAGACCGCCGCGTAATAGGCGCCCGGCTCCTGAAGCATCGCCCAGCGATGCAGGTTGCCGATGCCGTTCTCGCCCCCCGTCAGGTCGGTCCAGCGGAACGCGATGGCGTAGAGCATCGCCGTGAAGGCGAGCGTCAGCAGCGAGAAGTAGACACCCCGCCGTCGCAGGATCAGGCCGCCGGCCGCGAGGGCCGCGAGCCCGGTGATCGCCAGGGCGCCGAGGAGCGGCAGCGCCATGTCGCCGGGAAAGAGCCGGGTCTGAAGGATCGCCACCGCGTAAGCGCCGATGCCGAACCACGCTCCGTGACCGAAGGAGGTGAGCCCAGTCCAGCCGACCAGGATGTTGAGGCCGAGCACGGCCAGAGCGAAGATCACCACGTCGGTGGCGGTGATCAGGGTCAGGCCGATCGCGTCGAGGGCGAAGGGCAGGACGATCAGGGCGGCGAGCGCCGCCCAGAGCTGGCGGCTCTCGCGCAGGATCAGGCCGCGCTGGGGCAACGCCAGCGGCAGCGGCTCGGCGGCTCCGGACATGGGACGCTCTCCGCTCACTCGAACCGGGCGATATGCTCGCCGAACAGGCCGCGCGGGCGCAGCAGCAGGACGAGCACCATGAGGGCGTAGACGGCGGCCTCGGTGGCCGGCGGATAGGCGTAGGCGGTCAAGCCCCGGACCACGCCGACGATCAGGGCCGCCAGGACCACGCCCCAGAACGAGCCGAGGCCGCCGATCACCACCACGACGAAGGCGAAGGTCAGGATCTCGGCCCCCATGGCGGGTTGCACGCCGGTGACCGGGGCCATCATGGTCCCGGCGAGGGCCGCAAGCCCCACCGCGATGGTGACCACGGCCGTCATGTAGGGCCGGAGCGAGATACCGAGGGCCGCGACCATGTCGGGGTTCTGCACGCCGGCCCGGACCACGCGCCCGAAGCTGGTGCGGGTCAGAAGCAGCCACAGGCCGGCCACGCATGCCACAGCCACCACGAGAATCGAGAGCCGGTAGCGCGAATAGATCAGGTCGCCGATGAAGACCTGCCCGCGCAGCCACGTCGGGATCCCGAACGGGACCGGCGCCGCCCCGAAGGCCATGCGCAGGGCCTGCTCGGCCACCATGGCCAGCCCGAAGGTGAGGAGCAGGCCGAGGGTCGGATCGCCGCGATAGAAGCGCCGCAGCAGGAAACGCTCGATCGCCAACCCAAGTACCCCGACCGCGAGCGGCGAGGCCACGAGCGCGCCGCCGAAGCCGATCGTGGGCGTCAGCAGGACGGTGAGGTAGGCGCCGATGGCGTAGAAGGCGCCATGGGCGAGATTGACGATCCCGCCGAGGCTGAAGATCAGCGACAGGCCCAGCGCGATCAGCAGGTACTGCACGCCGATCAGCAGGCCGTTGAGGACCTGCTCCAGGATGAAGACGAGCTGCATCGCCGCCTCACGCCGGGAAGGTGCAGGCGTTCTCGTCGCGGGTTGTGGCGAGGATCTCCAGGCTCTCGCCGGGACCGGGCAGCGGCCCGGTCGAGCTGAAGATGTCGTAGGGGTTCTTGACCTGATCGGCCGGCAGGGCGGTGATGGCGAACATCTCCTGCATCAGCTCATGGTCCCAGGGGCGGAAATAGCCTTCCCGTACCTTGGCGATGTCGAATTTCGCACCCGATTCCAGGTGCTCCACGATCTTGAGCGAGTCCGTCGCCTTCAGCTCGTTCATCGATTGGGCTACGATCTTCAGGGCCGTGTAGTCGCCCCAGCCCTGGTTTTCCGGCGGCTTCTTGTACTTGGCCTTGAAGGCCGCCACGAATTTCTTCGCCGAGGGCGAATCGATCTGGTGGTGCCAGATCACCGGCCACGTGCCGAGGAAGTTGCCCGGCCCCGCACCCCAGGCCAGAGCCGTGTCGAAGCCGAAGCCCGCGACCGGGAACGGCAGGCCGAATTCGCTGTACTGCTTCAAGAAGTTGGTGATTTGTGCGCCCGCGAGGTTGCAGATCACGAGATCCGGCTTGGCCTGCCGGAGCTTAAGCAGGAAGGGCGAGAAGTCGGTGAGTTCGGTGGGGATCAGGTCCTCGCCCACCAGGGTCGCGTCGTTGGCCGCGAAATACTTCTTCGCCTGCTTCAGCAGGTCATGCCCGAACGCGTAGTCGGCTGTAAGCGCATAGACCTTGCGGCCCTTGATCAGGCCGCGTTCCAGCAGGGCGCGGCCGCAGGCCCGCACCATCATGGTGTTCTGCGATTCGACGTGGAACATGAAGCGTTTGCAGTCGGAGCCGCGCAGCGCGTCCGAATTGGCGCCGGTGTTGATGAACAGGATCTTCTCGCGCTGCGCCACCTGGCTGATCGCCAGCGCCGATGCGGAGTTGATCTCGCCGACGAGGCAGGCGACGCGGTCGCGCTGGACCATGCGCTCGGCCTTGGCCGAGGCGGTCTGCGGATTGACGCTGTCCTCCGAGAGCAGCTCGACCTTCCGGCCGGCGATGCCCCCGGCAGCGTTGATCTCTTCGACCGCCAGTTGAGCCGCCTGCACGGCGAACTCGCCCAGCGGTCCCAGGAAGCCGGTGCGCGGCGTCAGGTGCCCGATCCGGATCACGTCCGACTGGCCCTGCGACAGAGCCGGGCTCGCGAGCGCCGGCGCGAGCAGCGCCGCGCCACCGGCCCTCAGAAGGCTGCGGCGAGAAAGGGAATCCCCGAACCGGTCCGTCATCGTTCCGCTCCCGTGCGTTTCCTCCAGCCGGGTTGTTGTCGTGGGCTCTCGCGGCCCTCACCCAAACTGTGATCACAGATCACTAGCGCGATAGTGCCGGATCCGTCTAGTGTCGGCACATGAATTCCAGCGTGGCCCTGGCCGAACTGCCCCAGCTCGAGCGGCGGACCCTGTCCGACACCGTCTACGAGGCGCTAGCGGATCTTCTGGCGTCCGGGCGGCTGGCGCCGGGCGACCGCCTGTCCTTGCGCCAGAGCGCGGCGGCTCTCGGCGTCTCGGTGATGCCGGTGCGCGATGCGGTGAGCCGCCTCGCGGCGGACGGGGTGCTGGAGGTGGCACCGAACCGGGTGATCCGCGTGCCGGTCATGAGTGCTGCGGCCTTCCGCGCGCTGGCCGAGACGCGCATCGCGGTCGAGGGTATCGCCGTCGCCCGGGCCGCGAAGCGCCGTACGGACGATGAACTCGCGGCGATCCGGCGGGCGGAGGCGGCCTTCCGTGCCGAGGCCGAGGCCCCCCGGCCCGATTGCGCACGGGCGGTCCAGCTCAACCGCGACCTGCATTTCGCGATTTACGGAGCCTGCGGGCTCGCGCCTCTGCAGGAGATCATCGCCCGGTTGTGGCTCAAGGCCGGCCCGGTCATCAACCTGGACCTGCGTGCCCATCCGGAGCGGCTGTTCCAGGGGTTCGCGCTCCGGCGCCACGCCGAGGCCCTGGTGGCCATCGAGAACCGGGACGGCATCGCGGCGGCGGCCGCCATCGCGGCCGACATCCGGGAAGCCGCCGACTTCATCATGTCCCGCGGCGGCTTGCGGGACGCCCAAGGAGAGGACTGACCATGGATCTCGGGATCACCGGCCTGCGTGTCCTGGTGACGGCGGGTGCCGCCGGAATCGGCCGCGCCATCGTCGACGCCTTCGTGGAAGAGGGTGCACGGGTCTTCGCTTGCGACATCGACACGGATGCGCTCGCCGGGCTGCCGGACGTCGTCGGGCGCTGCCGAACGGATGTCGCCGACCGTGACGCGGTCGCCACGATGATGGACCAGGCGGTCGACTTCCTCGGCGGCCTCGACGTGCTGGTCAACAATGCCGGCATCGCGGGGCCGACCGGCCGCGTCGAGGAGATCGCCCCCGAGGAGTGGGACCGGTGCCTGACCGTCTGCCTGACGAGCCAGTTCAACTGCGCGCGCCTGGCGGTGCCGCATCTACGTCAGAGCGCGAACGCCTCGATCGTCAACCTGTCATCAGCCGCCGGGAAGTTCGGCTTCGCCCTCCGCAGCCCGTATGCCGCAGCCAAATGGGGCGTGATCGGCTTCACCAAGTCCCTGGCCATCGAGCTCGGAGGCGCCGGCATCCGCGTGAACGCGATCCTGCCCGGGCTGGTGGCCGGCGACCGCCAACGCCGGGTGCTGGAATCCAAGGCCCAGCAGCAGGGCACGAGCTTCGCCGAGATGGAGGCGCGGGCGTTCTCGTTCGTTTCCGTGAAAGAATACGTCACCGCGGGCCAACTGGCCGATCAGATCATGCTGCTGAGTTCGCCACGCGGCCGGACCATCTCGGGTCAGGCGATCTCGATCGACGGTGACACGCGGATGCTGTCCTGAAATCAATCCGGCGTCGTTTCTGCTGCGGACCGAGACGCGGCAGAGTAGGTATTCCCGATGGGATTCCGTCGAGGCCGGACCGTCGACGGGGAACGGGATGCGCAACATTGCCGCCCGTCTCCCGACGCCGGCCTGAGGATGTGAGGAAGCGACCATGAGCGACAAACGCCGGATCACGCCCGCCGACCTGCGCTCGAAGGCCTGGTTCGACAATCCACACAACCCGGGCATGACCGCGCTCTACCTGGAGCGCTACCTGAACTACGGACTGACGCCTGAGGAACTGCGCTCGGGCAAGCCGCTGATCGGCATCGCCCAGACCGGCTCGGACCTGTCGCCCTGCAACCGCCATCACCTCGAACTCGCCAAGCGGGTACGCGAGGGGATCACGGCGGCCGGCGGCGTCGCCTTCGAGTTTCCCTGTCATCCGATCCAGGAGACGGGCAAGCGCCCGACCGCATCCCTCGACCGTAACCTCGCCTACCTCTCCCTGGTCGAGGTGCTGTACGGCTATCCGCTGGACGGGGTCGTGCTGCTCACCGGCTGCGACAAGACGATGCCGGCCTGCCTGATGGCGGCCGCGACGGTGAATATCCCGGCGATCTCGCTGAACGTCGGGCCGATGCTGAACGGCTATTTCCAGAAGGAGCTGACCGGCTCCGGCACGATCGTCTGGAAGGCCCGCGAGCGCCACGCGGTCGGGGACATCGACTTCCAGCAGTTCATGGACATCGTCGGATCGTCGGCACCGTCCACGGGCCATTGCAACACGATGGGCACGGCATCGACCATGAATGCTCTGGCTGAAGCGCTCGGCCTCGCCCTGCCCGGCTCCGCGGCGATCCCGGCGCCCTATCGCGAGCGTGGACAGGCCGCCTACGCCACCGGCCAGCGAATCGTCGAGATGGTCTGGGAGGACCTCAAGCCCTCCGACATCCTCACTCGGGAAGCGTTCGAGAACGCCATCGTGGCCAACGCCGCGATCGGCGGCTCGACCAACGCGCCGATCCACATCAACGCCATCGCCAAGCATATCGGCGTGCCGCTGAGCTGCGACGACTGGGAGCGGATAGGGTTCGAGATCCCGCTCCTGGTGGATATGCAGCCCGCCGGCCGGTGGCTCGGCGAGGAGTATTTCAGGGCCGGCGGCCTGCCGGCGGTGTTCGCCGAGCTGATCGAGGCGGGCAAGGTCCACGAGGGCGCGCTGACCTGCAACGGCCGCTCCGTGGGCGAGAATTACCGGGGCCGACACAGCTGGAACCGCGACGTGATCCGCGCCTACGCCGAGCCGCTGATGGAACGCGCCGGCTTCCTCAACCTGAAGGGCAGCCTCTTCGATTCGGCGATCATGAAAACCTGCGTGATCTCCGAGGAATTCGCCGCCCGCTACCTGCGCAACCCGGCCGATCCGATGGCCTTCGAGGGCCGCGTGGTCGTGTTCGACGGGCCGGAGGATTACCACACCCGGATCGACGACCCGGCCCTCGACATCGACGAGACCACCATCCTGATCATGCGCGGTGCCGGTCCGATCGGCTATCCCGGCGCTGCCGAGGTGGTGAACATGCAGCCGCCCGGCGGCCTGATCCGGCGCGGCGTGACATCCCTGCCCTGCATCGGCGATGGCCGGCAATCCGGCACGTCCGGTACGCCGGCCATCCTCAACGCCTCGCCCGAGGCCGCGGCGGGCGGCGGGTTGGCACTGCTGCAGACCGGTGACCGCATCCGCGTGGATCTCAACCTCCGGAGCGCCGACATACTGCTCCCGCCGGAGGAGCTGGAGCGCCGGCGGGTGGACCTGCAGGCGCGGGGCGGCTTCCCCTACCCGGCGTCCCAGACGCCCTGGCAAGAAATCTACCGCGACCAGGTCGATCAGCTCGACCAGGGCATGGTGCTCAAGGGTGCAGTGAAGTTCCAGAAGGTCGCGCAGGCCTCCGGGGTCCCACGGGACAACCACTGAGGCGGCCCGCACCTGCGGCGGGGCGCGGCCGTCCCCGATCCGCGGCGCACCCGCCGATACCGGTTCGGCACCGTGGCCCCGTCGTGAGATTACGACGGGTTTGCTCGGCTATGAATTTTGAATACATTTCTTTCCGGGTGGGTGCGGACCATCCGGGGAGGAAGCGACCTTGACCGAAGCGAGGGCACAAGCCCCAGCGCCGCGCGCGGCGGCGCGCCTGGATTCCGGATTGGCGCGCAGGCTGGCGGAACAACTCCAGGGCGAGGCACGGTTCGACGCCTTCACGCGCGGGCGATACAGCACCGATGCGTCGATCTATCAGATCATGCCGGCCGGAATCGTGCTGCCGCGCTCCGCCGCCGACATCGCCGCGACCCTGCGGATCGCGGCCGAGCACGGCGCGCCGGTGGTCATGCGCGGCGGCGGCACGTCCCAGAACGGTCAGCCGATCGGCGCGGGGCTCGTCGTGGACTGCGCGCGCCATTTCAACGGCGTGCTCGCCTATGATCCTGACGGCGGGACCATCACGGTCGAGCCGGGGATGGTGCTCGAGCGGCTGAACGCCCGCGTGAAGGCCGACGGCTGGTTTTTCCCCGTGGAACCCTCGACCGCCACCCGCTGCACGATCGGCGGCATGGCGGGCAACAATTCCTGCGGCGCCCGCTCCCTGCGCTACGGCAAGATGAGCGACAACGTGCTGGCGATGGAGGCGCTGTTCCACGACGGCGAAGCCTTCGGCTTCGGCTTGACCGGAAACGCCCGCTCGGGCGTGAGCGGTTCGGTCCGGGCCGAGGCGCTGGCCGGGCGCATGCTCGACCTCGCCCACGGCCATCGCGAGGAGATCGCGGCCCGCTATCCGAAGGTGCAGCGCCGGGTGGGCGGCTACAATCTCGATGCGCTGATCGAAGCGCAGCCGAACCTCGCGCATCTCCTCGTCGGGTCGGAGGGGACGCTGGCCGCCACCACCGCGGTCACCCTGAAGCTGTCGCGTCTGCCCCAGCACCGGGTGATGGGCGTGTGCCACTTCCCCTCCTTCCGGGTCGCCATGGAGACGACGCAGCACATCGTCGCCCTGGACCCGGTGGCGGTCGAGCTGGTGGACAACAACGTCCTCGTTCTCGGCGCCGACATCCCACTGTTCCGCACGACCCTCGCCGACATCACCCGCGGCCAGCCGAACTGCCTGCTGCTCACCGAATTCGCCGGCGACGACCTGACTGCCCTGCGGCGCGCCCTGAAGCGCCTCGAGACCTGCATGGCCGACCACGGTTTTCCCGACGCCGTCGTCGAGGTGGTGGAGCCGCCCCGGCAGAGAGCGGTCTGGGAGGTGCGCGAAGCCTGCCTCAACATCATGATGTCGATGAAGGGCGACGCGAAGCCGGTCTCGTTCATCGAGGATTGCGCAGTCCCGCTGGAGAACCTCGCCGACTACACGGATGCGGTGACCGCGGTGTTCACCAAGCACGGAACCCGTGGCACATGGTATGCGCACGCCTCGGTCGGCTGCCTGCACGTCCGCCCGATCCTCGACATGAAGGAGGCGGGCGACGTCCGGCGGATGCGGGCCATCGCGGAGGAGACCTCCGCCCTGGTGCGCCGCTACAAGGGTTCGTATTCCGGCGAGCACGGCGACGGCATCTCGCGCTCGGAATACATCGAACCCTTGTTTGGCTCGGTCCTCACCCGCGCCTTCGAGACGGTGAAGGATGCGTTCGATCCCGACAACCGGCTGAACCCCGGCAAGATCGTGCGCCCGCTCGCGATGGATGACCAGTCGCTGTTCCGGTTCAAGCCGGATTACGCGGTGACGGAGCCCGTGAGCCCGGCCCTCGACTGGTCGGACTGGGGCGGCTTCGGCTCAGCCGTCGAGATGTGCAACAACAACGGCACCTGCCGGAAACTCGCTGGAGGCGCCATGTGCCCCTCCTACCGGGTGACCCGGGAGGAGCAGCACCTGACCCGGGGCCGCGCCAACACGCTCAGGCTCGCCATCTCCGGCCAACTCGGGCCGGACGCGTTCACCAGCCCGGAGATGAAGCGCACCCTCGACCTCTGCGTCTCCTGCAAGGCCTGCCGCCGGGAATGCCCGACCGGCGTCGACATGGCCAAGATGAAGATCGAGTTCCTGCACCACTACCATGCCCGGCACGGGCTGCCCGTGCGCGAGCGGCTGATCGCCCTGATGCCGCTCTATGCCGGGACCGCGGCGAAGCTCGCGCCGCTCCTCAACCTGCGCGACCGGTATCCAGCCCTCGCGACCCTGTCCGAGCGGCTCGTCGGCCTGTCGGCGAAGCGGTCTCTGCCGCGCTGGCGCCGCCCCTGGAACGAGCAGGGCGAAGCCGCCCATGTCGACGACGTCGCGGGCGATTTCCGCGACGTCATCCTGTTTGGCGACACCTTCAACCGCACCTTCGAACGGGAGAATCTCGAGTCCGCCGAGCGCGTGCTGCTGGCGGCGGGCTACCGGCTGCACCGGGTCTACCCGCCGCGCGGCCGGCGTTCGCTGTGCTGCGGACGAACCTGGCTGTCGGCCGGCCAGACCGATCGGGCGCGCCGGGAGGCGCGCCGGACCCTCGACGCGCTCCTGCCGTTCGTCCGCGCCGGTGCGCGGGTCGTGGGCCTGGAGCCGTCGTGCCTGCTCACCTTCCGAGACGAATTCGCGGCGCTGCTGCCCGGAGCGGAGTCCGCGCTGCTGGCACGCCAGTCCGTTCTGTTCGAGGAGCTGCTGGCCGCTGACTTGGCGGCGGGTCGGATCGCGCTGCCGTTGGCCGACCAGGGCGGACGGGTCGCGCACCTGCACGGCCATTGCCATCAGAAATCCTTCGGTCTGATGGGGTCCGTGGAGACAGTGCTCCGGGCGGTGCCGGGGCTCGATTTGCGGGTCGTCGAATCGAGCTGCTGCGGCATGGCCGGGGCCTTCGGCTACCGGCCGGAATCCATCGAGACGTCCTTCGCCATGGCGGAGCTGTCCCTGTTCCCGGCCCTGCGGGCCGCCGGACCTGACGACCTCGTGGTCGCCGACGGCACCAGCTGCCGGCATCAGATCCATGACGGTCTCGGCATCCACGCGGAACATGTGGCTCGCACACTCGATCGAGCCCTCCTGCCTCGACACTCCAGGGTCGGGGACCTACAGATAGATCACAGGCCGCAATGATCTGGCCTGGGTCGGGGGACCATGAATAAGATCGAGCCCGGGATCGGAATCAGCCGACGCTACCTCCACGACGAGGTGGCGGACCGGATGCGCGAACTGATCCGCTCTGGCGAGATGGAACCGAAGGCCCGGATCAACGAGGGCGAGCTGACGGAGCGGTTCGGGATCTCCCGGACACCGCTTCGGGAGGCGATCAAGATCCTGGCGACGGAGGGGCTGCTCGAATTGCTGCCGAACCGCGGCGCCCGCGTCGCCAGTATTTCGGACAGCGAACTCGAAGAGATGATGGAGGTGATCGCCGGCCTGGAGGCGACGGCTGGGGATCTCGCCTGCCGCACGATCACCGAGGCCGAGATCGACGCCCTGGTGGTCGATCACGATGCGATGGTGGCGGCCTGGAAGGCGGGCGACGAGGCCGGCTATTTCAGCCACAACCGGCAGATCCACGAAGGGATCATGGCGGCCAGCCGCAACACGACCCTGTCGAACATCTACGAGAGCCTCTCGGGCCGGATCCAGAGGTCGCGCTATTCGGCGCATCAGACGCCGGAACAGTGGGCGCGGGCCGTCTCCGAGCACGAGCGGATGATCGAACTCCTGCGCGCCCGGAACGGCGCCGCCCTCGCCGTGCTGATGCGCGAGCACATCCGCGGCAAGAAGACGGTGATCGCCGCCAATTACGGGGCGGCGGAGAGCGCCTGATCGCTCAATCCGGCGCTCTCGTCATCTCGAACCAGGACGACGCGCCCGGCGTGCGGGAATCGTTGGGGTAGAGAAACGGAATGTCGGGGCCGGTTCCGCGGGCGGCGAAAACGGTCTTCACCCGGGCGCTCATCGCCGGATCCTGACAGATGTACATCACCTGTGCAGTCACCCGGAACGGCGAGGCGCCGCACATCAACATCGCGGCGAGAAGATACTGCTCGTTGTAGAGGCGGCACTTCCACGCGGACGGATAATCGTCCGGGATGAAGATGTCGTGGATCTGCACGATCACGCCCGGCGCCAGGCGCGGCATGACCTCGAAGAAGAACACCGTCACGTCGGAATTCGCGAAGGAGCGATGCGAGCCGTCGAAGAACAGGACGTCGCCCGCCTTGAGCTCGTCGAAGATCTTGAGGTCGCAGGATTCCAACGGGCTGCGCACCGTCCAGTCGCAGATCTCGTCGATCTCGCGGCGCGGCATCGGATCGATGGTGGTGATCCGCGTCGGCAGCGTCAAGGTGTCGATCGCATGGCGCGCGAAGCAGGTCGAGCAGCCGGAGCCGATCTCGAAGAACCACGCCGGGCGCTTCCAGGCCAGCATCGTCATCAGCGCGGCCCCGTCGAGGGCGGTGAACCACGTGTTGTTCCAGTGGGGTACCGCCGAATGCGCACCGGGCGCCTCGTGCGGGACGCTGTGGAGCAGGTCGGCCTGCGCTTCCAGGGCGGCGAGGAACGCGTCGTAGGCGGCCTGATGGCGGGCGAGGACCACCTTCAACTGGCCGTGCGGCGCGGCGCCCGTCTTCCAGCGCGCGGAGGGCACCACCGGGTAATAGTTGTGGACCGTGTGGCTCCAGCGGAACGCCTCGCCGCTCGCGCGGAAGATATCCACGCCGGCACGGCGGCCGACACTCCTGACGACATCCTTCAGCATGGTCACTCCCGCGGCTTCGGGCTGACAATGGCGGCATTACAACTTACGGTCGAGTCGTTCGGAACACCTACGCAGTCCAACCCGCGTGTAGGGTTAGGACGCGATGAACGATACCGGCCGACCTGTCGCGGCGCGTTCGGGTGCGTGCCGTCGCATTCAGGCGGCGCTGGGCGCCCGCAGGCCCGCCACCAGGTCGGTGAAGCGGTCGCCCTGGACGATGACGTGACTGCGCAGCGCCTCCGCCGCCCCGTTCTCGTCGCCCGACAGGATCGCCGCGACGATCGCCGCGTGCTCGGCGAGCGACTGCGGCAGGCGTTGGCGGACGCGCAGCTGCAACCGGCGGTACGGCGCCAGACGGCGATGGAGCGAGAGCGCCTGCTCCGCCAGGAAAGCGTTGCGGCTGGCCCGGTACACTACCGTGTGGAAGACGTAGTTCTCCGCGTAGTAGGATTCGGTGTCCTCGGTCGCCAGCGCCGCGCGGCACCCTTCGAGGGCCGCGCGCAGGGCGGCGGCATCGTCGGCCACGAGGCGGCGTGCGGCGAGACGGCCGCACGCCGCCTCGATCTCCGCCATCGTCTCGAACATGGCCAGCAACAGATGGGGCTCGGGGGCGCTGACGATCGCGCCGCGCCGGGGTTTCGTCTGCACCAGGCCGGTGACCGCAAGCTGCAGCAGCGCTTCCCGGATCGGCGTGCGCGAGACGCCGAAGCGGGCCGCGAGCTGGTTCTCGTCGAGCCGGGCGCCCAGGGCTAGGTCGCCCGAGACGATCTCGTCCTCGATCCGCTGCCGCAGACGCTGAGCGTGGCTCATGCTGGTGGTTCCTCCCCCGCTCGACGGGCCGCGCGCCGCCCCGCCATTTCGGCCGGCGGAGGTTCGACGCACGCGAACATTATGCTGGAGCATTGACAAAATATACAAGCCGGTTTTCCATGCATACAACGAACCGGCGCACTATTGCGCCGCATAAAACGATGCCGCGTTGTTTGCGGTGCGGGAGAACGCCATGACGCCAACTCGTCGTTCGCTGATCGCGGCCACGCTCGCAGCACCGGCGGTCCTGCGGTTCGGACTGGGCACCGCCCAGGCGGCCACCACCCTGAAACTGTCCCACCAGTTTCCCGGCGGCACGATCGACGAGGGCGATTTTCGCGACCGCATGTGCCGGAAGTTCGCCAAGCTCGTCGGCGAGCGGTCGAAGGGCGCCCTGGACGTTCAGGTCTATCCCGGCTCCTCGCTCATGAAGACGAACGCGCAGTTCGGCGCCATGCGCAAGGGCGCCCTGGACATGTCGCTCTATCCGAGCCCGTACGCGGGCGGCGAGGTGCCCGAGCTGAATATCGGCCTGATGCCGGCGCTCGTGACGTCCTACGCTCAGGCGGTGGCCTGGAAGGCCGCACCGGTCGGCCGCAAGCTCGCCGAGATCCTCGACGCCAAGGGGATCGTCCTGGTCTCGTGGGTCTGGCAGGCCGGCGGCGTCGCGAGCCGCGAGCGGCCGCTCGTCTCTCCCGCCGACGCCAAGGGCATGAAAGTCCGCGGCGGCTCGCGCGAGATGGACATGATGATGAAGGAAGCCGGGGCGGCGACCCTCTCCATCCCGTCGAACGAATCCTACGCGGCGATGCAGACCGGCGCCTGCGACGCGGTGATCACCTCGTCCACCAGCCTGATCTCCTTCCGCCTGGAGGAACTGTCCAAGGCGCTGACCTCGGGCCGGGAGAAGTCCTACTGGTTCATGCTCGAGCCGATCATGATGTCCAAGATCGTGTTCTCCGGGCTGCCGAAGGACCAGCAGGATCTGATCATGGCCGTCGGGACCGAGCTGGAGGCCTTCGGCCAGGCCGGCGCCAAGGAGGACGACATCCGCGTCGAGGAGATCTTCGCGAAGGCCGGTGCCAAGGTCTCCCAGCTCGACGAGAAGTCCCTCGGCCAGTGGCGGGACATCGCCCGCAACACGGCCTGGAAGGACTATGCCGGCAAGAACGCGAATTGCGCGGAGCTTCTCAAGCTCGCGGAGCAGGTCGCGTGAGCCACGCCTTCGACGCGGCCACGGCCGCGCCGGACGCGCGGGGTGCCGACGAGCCGCGCGTGCCCGGCCTCCTGGGTGTGTTCGACCGGGCGATGCGCCTCCTGAACCGGGTGATCCTGGCGTTGGGCGGCCTGTGCCTGGTGGCCGCCTGCCTGGTTCTGACCCACAGCGTCGTCGTCCGCTACCTCCTGAAGGAGCCGACGGAGTGGCAGGACGAGATGGCGGTGTTCCTGATCGTCGGCGCCACCTTCCTGTCGGCGGCCGGCGTCCAGGCGAAGCGCGGCCACGTGGCGATCGAGGCGCTGACCGGGCTCCTCCCGCCGGCCGCCAACCGGGTTCGCCTGCTGCTGGCCGACATCGTGAGCCTCACCTTCTGCCTGTTCTTCGCCTGGAAGAGCTGGTCGCTGGACCATGAGGCCTGGGTGGATGGCCAGGTCTCGCAGTCGACCTGGGGGCCGCCCCTGTGGATCCCCTACACGCTGATGTCCGCCGGCATGAGCCTGCTCTGCCTGCAGTTCGTCCTCCAGATCGCCGAGGCCCTCGCCTACGGGCCGCGCGCCGCCGGCTGGGCGAAGCCCAAGATCGGGCTCGGCGCCGACGTGAACCGCGACATGCACGGGGCGCCCGAGATCGAGCCCCGGGGACCGGATCCGCTGGGTCAGACCGTCACCGCGAAGGTAGAGCGATGAGCACGGCCGCGATCGGCTTCCTGTACGCGGGCGCGACCCTGGGGGCGATGCTCTCAGGCATTCCCATCGCGTTCGCTCTGGGCTTCGTCGCCCTGGCGTTCATGGTGGCGTTCATGCCCGGCGCCTCCCTCGATACGGTGGCGCAGAACGTCTACGAGGAGATGGCCTCCATCACCCTGCTGTCGATCCCGCTCTTCATCCTGAAGGGCGCAGCGATCGGCCGGTCGCGGGCGGGTCAGGACCTCTACTCGGCGATGCACGCCTGGATGCACCGCATCCCCGGCGGCCTCGGCATCGCCAACGTCTTCGCCTGTGCACTCTTCGCCGCCATGGCGGGCTCGAGCCCGGCCACCTGCTCGGCGATCGGCTCGGCCGGCATCCCCGAGATGCGCAAGCGCGGCTATTCGCCGGGCTTCGCCGCCGGGATCATCGCGGCCGGGGGCACGCTGGGCATCCTGCTGCCGCCCTCGATCACCATGATCCTCTACGCCGTGGCGGCCGAGCAGTCGCTGGGCCGCCTGTTCCTGGCCGGGATCGGACCCGGCCTGCTGCTGGTAAGCCTGTTCGCGACGTGGTCGGTCGTGCGCTTCCGATCCGAATACGCGACCGCGAAGGCCACCCTCGAACGCGGCGGCCCGGCCTCGCCGATCCTGGCGGACGAGCAGTACAGCATGGCGCAGCGCTTCTCGACGCTGCCGCGGGTGCTGCCCTTCGTGATCCTGCTGACCGGCGTGATGGTCGCGCTCTACGGCGGCTACGCGACGCCCTCGGAGACAGCCGGTCTCGGCGGCCTGATGGCCCTCCTGCTGATCGCTGCGATCTACGGGGTCTGGCGCTTCCGCGACGTCACGCCGATCCTCACCGCGACGCTGCGCGAATCGACGATGCTGATGCTGATCATCGGCATGTCGCTGCTCTACGCCTACGTGATGAGCTACCTGCACATCTCGCAATCGGCCGCGCAGGCGATCGTGGCGATGCAGCTGTCGCCGTGGGTCCTACTGGTGACGATCCTGGCTCTCGTGATCGTCCTCGGCTTCTTCCTGCCGCCGGTCTCGATCATCCTGATGACCGCGCCGATCATTTTGCCGCCGTTGAAGGCCGCGGGCTTCGACCTCGTGTGGTTCGGCGTGGTGATGACCATCACCATGGAGATGGGGCTGATTCACCCGCCGGTGGGCCTGAACATCTTCGTCATCAAGAACATCGCCCCGGACATCCCGCTCTCGGACATCATCTGGGGCACCCTGCCCTTCGTCATCCTGATGGCGGTGGCGATCTTCATCCTGTGCCTCGTCCCGGGCATCGCGATGTGGCTGCCGGACCTGCTGCTCAGCTCGACCCGGTAAGGTCGCGGCGTCCGCTCGCCCGGAATCCGCCATGAGCCTCGAATCCGTCCGCGCCTTCTTCGCCGAGAAGGCGGCCGACATCGCGGTCCTCGAACTCGAGACCCGCACGGCGACCGTGGCGGAGGCCGCGGCCGCCCACGGCGTCGGCCCTGYGCAGATCGCCAAGACCCTGTCGATCCGCATCGGGGATCAGGTCGCCCTGGTCGTGGTCCGCGGCGATGCGCGGCTCGACAATCGGAAGGCCAGGGCCGCGTTCGGCGGCAAGGTGCGGATGCTCGATCTCGACGCGGTCGAGGCCGCCACCGGTCACCCGGTCGGCGGGGTCTGCCCCTTCGGGCTGATCGCCCCGCTGCCTGTCTACTGCGACGTGTCGCTCAAGGCGTTCGACGAGGTCGTGCCGGCGGCCGGCAGCACGCACAGCGCCGTCCGCATCGCACCCGACCGCATGGCCGAACTGACGGATGCGACCTGGGTCGATGTCTGTGGGGAACTGGTCTGAGGCCCGTGCTCAGCGCCCGTTCCACTCGGGCGTGCGCTTGCCGAGGAAGGCCTCCATGCCTTCTCGGAAATCCGCGCTCATGTAGCACATGAGGATCAGGTCATCGCCGGGATGGGACGCGCCTTCGGCGGGAGCCTCCTCCTCGGCGAGGCGGCGCAGGCCCTCCTTGGTGGCCTGCATGGTGAGCGGCGCGTGGCCGGCGAGCAGCTGCGCCAGGGCGTCCACCCGGGTGCTGAGGGCCGATCGGTCCTCGACGACCTCTCCGACGAGGCCGATGGCCAGCGCCTCCTCCGCGCCGACGAGGCGAGCGGTGAAGATGATGTCCTTGACCCGGGCGGGGCCGATCAGGCCGGCGAGCCGCTTCAGGTTGCCCTGGCTCAGGCAGTTGCCGAGCGTCCGCGCGATCGGGAAGCCGAACCGGGCGTCACGGGTTGCGACGCGCAGGTCGCAGGCCGCCGCGATGGCCGCACCGCCCCCCGTGCAGGCGCCCGCGATCGCCGCGATGGTCGGCACGCGCAGCCGCTCCAGGGATCCCAGCACCCTGTCCATGAAGCGCTCATAGCCCAGCGCGTCCTCGGCGGTCTTGAAGCTCCGGAACTGGGCGATGTCGGTCCCGGCCGCGAAGGCCTTGTCGCCGGCCCCGGTGATGATCAGCGCCTTGACGGCCGGGTTCGCGGCGATCGCCTCGCAGCAGGTGATCAGGCCCTGATACATCGCGAAGGTCAGGGCGTTGCGGGCCTGGGGCCGGTTGAGGACGATCCGGGCGATGCCGGCCGCGTCGGTCGTGAACAGCAGCTCGTTGGTGGCGGGCTCGGCGCTCATCGCAGCGTCTCCGGAGGGCAGGTTCAAGCCAGGGTCTCGCGGACAACGCCCCGCGCGATCAGACCGTCGATCTCGGCGGCGGAATAGCCGACCTCCGCCAGGATCGCCCGGGAATGCTCGCCGAGCAACGGTGCAGGTCCGTGGACCCGGCCGGGCGTATCCGAGAATTTGACCGGCAGGCCGAGGGTCTTCATGCGACCGACCCGGGGATGCTCGACCTCGACCACCATGTCGCGGGCGAGCGTCTGCGGGTCGCGGTGCATGGCGTTCACGTCCAGCACGGGGCCGGCCGGGACACCGCCGGCCTCGAGCCGCGCGAGCCACTCCGCCGAGCCGTGGGCGCGGAAGATCGGCGCGAGGGTCGCGGCGAGTTCGTGCCGGTTGGCCATCCGGTCGCGATTCACGGCAAAGCGCGGATCATCGGCGAGGCCGTCGGCGCCGATCGCCTTGAGCAACCGCAGCCAGTTGGTCTGGTTGGCCGCCCCGATAGTGATCCAGCCATCGGCGGTCTCGAACGCTTCGTAGGGGGCGTTCAGCGGATGGGCTGAGCCCATCGGACCGGGTGCGAGCCCGGTCGCCATGGCGATGGCCGACTGCCAATAGGTGTGGGTAATCCCGGCCTCGAACAGCGAGGTGTCGACGGCCTGCCCCTTTCCGGTGCGGAGCCGGTTCGCATACGCGGCCAGGACACCCATGGCCGCCAGGATACCGGCGGTGATGTCGGTGACCGGTGGCCCGCACTTCATCGGCGGCCGGCCAGGCCCCTCCCCCGTCACCGACATGAGGCCGCTCATGCCCTGTGCGACGAGGTCGAACCCCGCCCTATCGGCGTAAGGTCCGGTGCGACCGAAGCCGGAGAGCGAGCAATAGACGAGTTCGGGAAACTCCGCGCGCAGCGTGTCGTAGCCGATCCCGAGGCGCTCCATGGTGCCGCCGCGGTAATTCTCGATCAGCGCATCGGCCCCCTTCAGCAGCCGGCGCAGGACGGCGACGCCGTCCGGATCCTTCAGGTCGAGGCTGATGCCGCGCTTGCCGCGGTTCATCATCATGTAGGCGGCGCTCTCGTTCTGGAGGGCCGGCGGAACGGTGCGACGGGTGTCGTCACCGTCCATCTTCTCGACCTTGATCACCTCCGCGCCCATGTCGGCGAGCATCAGCCCGCAGACCGGACCGGCCATGATGTGAGCGAGTTCGATCACCCGCATGCCCGCGAGCGGACCGGACCGCCCCGTCGCTTCGGCCATCGCGCCCTACTCCCCTGCGGCCGCGGTGGCCACGGGGCCGCCCGTCGGCGCTGCGGGATCCACGAATTCCCGCTCGGGATGCATCGTGAAGGCGAGCCCGGCGCCGAGCAGGCACAGGCCGATCGAGCCGACGAACGGCAGGGTCCAGCTTCCGGTCAGGTCGACGATGACGCCGAAGACGATCGGCGAGACGATCGCCGCCACGGCCGAGCCTGTGTTCATCAGCCCGCTGGCGGTTCCGGCATACTTGGGTGCGATGTCCATCGGCACCGACCAGATCGGCCCGATCACGAGTTCGGCGAAGAAGAAGCCCGAGGAGAGGAGCAGCGCCACCAGGGTCAGGTCACGCGTCATGAACACGCCGGCGAGGCTCGCGGCCGCGCCCAGGAAGCCGACGACGATCACCGACAGGCGCGCGAGCTTCACGTTGCCGGTTCGATGCAGGATCGCGTCGCTCATCAATCCGCCGACCGTGTCGCCCACCACGCCGGCGAAGAACACGCCCGAGGCGAACAGCGCGGAGTTCTTCAGATCGAGGCTGTAATTCTCCTTGAAGAAGCTCGGGAGCCAGCCGAGGAACAGCCACAGGGTCCATCCGTAGCAGAAATACGTGATGCTCACGGGCAGCATGCGGCGGGTCAGGGCGCCCCACGGCACGTTCTGCTTCGCGCCGACTTTGCGGGGCGGCGGCAACGTGTCGAGTTCCGCCCGGGTGATCGCCGGGTGGTCGGAGGGATCGTCGCGGAAGTACAGCCACCAGATTGCGACCCAGACGAAGCTGGCGGCGCCGAGGATCACGAAGCTGGTGCGCCATCCGAAATGGTAGATCAGGAAGGCGACGATCGGCGGCGCCACCGCATTGCCGAGCCGCGCGAAGGCGTGGGTGATGCCCTGCGCGAAGCCGCGCCGGCCGGGGGCCGTCCAGTTCTGCATGGCGCGCGTGGCGGTCGGAAAGGTCGCGCCCTCGCCGAAGCCCAGCAGGACCCGGGCCAGGAACAGGCTGACCAGACCGCCGACCATCCCGGTCAGGATCGTCGCCATGGCCCAGATCATGCCGCAGATTAAAAGGGTCCGCCGGGCGCCGAACTTGTCGCCGACCGACCCGCCGATCACCTGGAAGATTGCGTAAGGATAAGCGAAAGCCGACAGGATCAGCCCGAAATCTGTCTTCGACATTCCGAAATCGCGGATGATTTCGGCTCCGGCGGTCGCGATGTTCACCCGGTCCAGATAGGTGATGAAATACATCACGCAGAGCAGGCCGAGTACGCCGTTCGTGGCGCTCACGCGCTTCAACATCGACCGTTCCTCCAGCGGTGAGCGTCGCGGCAAGCGGACGCCGGGCGCCTCGGCTCCGGGCCGCACGCTTTCTTGTAATGCATTATTCAAACGCCTCGGGCCGCAGAAGGCAACCACCGAACTGCATCCGCACAGCGATTCGATACCGATCCCGGCAAACGGAAACGGGGGCCGCAAAGGCCCCCGTACCAGGTGGATCGCCGAAATGGATTACCGTGCCGGCGGCGTACGGTTCCGTCAGGCCGTGGCCGGCCGCAGCTGGCCCTGCTCGGCTTCGGTCGCGAGGCCGAGCGCCTTGCCGCGGGGTCCGACCCAGCGGCCGACCCACTTGCGCTGCCACAGGGCGAGGCATCCGAGGACGAGCGCCGTGAAGGCCGCGTACCCGATGAAGCCGATCGAGAACGACCCGGTATACTGCTTGGACAGACCCATGACGTTCGGCAGGATCGCGCCGCCGAGCGCACCGATCTCGCCGATCATCGAGCCGGCCACCGCGGTGTTGCTCGGCCAGCGCAGCGGCACGAGCTGGAAAAGCGCACCGTTTCCGGCGCCGAGCGCCGCGAAGCACAGCATGAACAGGATCGTGGTCAGCGCCAGCGAGGGCGTGGCGGTGAGCGACAGGAACGTCGCGATCGCGGCGAGCAGGACCACCGACAGGACCGCGATGCCGCCCATCCGGTCGGCGAAGTAGCCGCCGACGATCCGGATGCCCGAGCCCATGAAGGCCGCCAGCATGGTGAGTCGCCCGGCCTCGACCTTGGTCACGGCGAACTGCTCGTAGAAGAAGGTCGGCAGGAAGTTCGACAGGCCGATGAAGCCCCCGAAGGTGATCACGTAGATCAGCGAGAAGGCCCAGCCGTCCTTCGTGAACAGACAGGAGACGTGCTCCCTGAACGACTGGTGCTCGCAATCCGGCGGCTCCTTGGCGAACACGATCATGATCGCCAGCGGCAGCAGCATCACCACCCCCGCAAAGGCATAGGTGGTCTGCCAGCCGTACGCCTGCGCCAGGGGCGGCGCGAACAGCACGGCGAGCACGGTCCCGGAATTGCCGGCGCCGGCGATGCCCATCGCGAGCCCCTTGTGCTCCGGCGGGAACCAGCCCGAGCCCAGCGACAGCGCGACGCCGAACGAGGCGCCCGCGATGCCGAGCAGGACACCCATGGCGAGCACGTCGCCGTAGGACGAGACGAAGAAGAACCCGTAGGCCATCGCCAGGATGATCACGCTCATCTCGGTGATCGCGGCGTTCTTGCGGCCGATATACTGGGCCAGGATCCCGAGGGGGAAACGCATGAGCGCGCCCGCGAGGATCGGTAGCGAGATCATGAAGCCGGTCTGGGCCGGCGTCAGCCTGAAGGTCTCCGTGATGAACGGACCCATCGCGCCGTTCAGGACCCAGATGGCGAAGCAGAAATCGAAGTACAGGAAGGCGGCGAACAACGTCGGGGGGTGACCCGACTTCATCACGGTCTTGAAGCTGGCCATAGCTGGTGCTCGTCTCAAGTGGGCGAACCGTCACGCGGTCGCTCATGCCGGGGGGTCCGGACTCACACCGTCCGCTGTTGGGAGCGCCGTTGCTCCGCCGCCGCAGCAGGCGCGGCTGATCCAGCAATGCAGCAAGTGTGCCAATCGAACGCGGTGCGGGAGACGTCGGCGGCGCGGATCGGCACTCTGGCGGCGCCGACTGGAAAACGGCCAAGCCGGTGCCCTTGATCGCGGCATCCCTGCCGAGCAAGCGGGCCACGGAACAGGCTCCTCACGGATCGGTGAGCGGCGACCTGGAAATCATTGCTGCATGTGAGCAACACAGGGTCGGAGAAAGTGTCCTCAACACCCCGTAAGTAGCCCGGGATCGCTCTCGGCAACTTGGCGGTAATGCGTGATCTTTGCTAAGCCCCGGCATGAGCTGAGCCGTGTCTTCGTGCAGGCCCGCTCCACCGCGCGCCGCGGCGGGTCCCGGCGTCGCCTCCCGAGGAATTCTGACCCATGTCCGCCCCGATCCGTCGCTTCCTCTTGGCCGGCTTCGCCGTCCTAGCCCTAGCCTCGACCGCACACGCCCAGGGCCGCGGCCCGGTCGGCGACTCGGGCATCGACGGGTTCGGAGACGACGGGCAGCTCTATCAAGATCAGAACGGTGCCTACTATGTGCGCCGCGGCGGCCGCTACCTGCCCTATACCGGGCGGACGGACTTCGTTCGCCCGGCGCCGCGAACCCCCGCTGCAGCGGTCCCGGCGCCAGCCGCGCCGGCCACCGCGCTCACCGAAGACCCGACGGTTCCGGTCCGCCCAGGCAGCGTGCCGCCCGCCGAAGGTCTCTCGCCCCTCGAAGCCGCCAAGGCCAAGGCGGTGTTGCGGGCGCCCGACAACGAGCCGATCGACTATGCCAAGGCCTATGGCCCGGTCACGGATGACGTGTTCCCGGTCCAGGCGTTCAATTACAAGAAGATGAGCCCGGCCTTCCTCCGGCAGGAAATCGCCTATAACGGCCCCTACGAGCCCGGGACGATCATCGTCGATCCGCGGGCGCACCAGTTGACTCTCGTGCAGCCCAACGGCCGGGCTCGGCGCTACGGCGTTGGCGTCGGCAAGCAGGGCTTCTCGTGGTCCGGGACTGCGACGGTCAACTCGAAGCAGGCCTGGCCGGACTGGTACCCGCCCAAGGAGATGATCGCCCGCAGCCCGAAGCTCGCAGGCGAGGTCGACAAGCTTCAGAGCGGGCTCGGCGTCCCCGGCGGCCTGCGCAATCCCCTGGGCGCGCGGGCCATGTACCTGTGGCAGGGCAACAAGGACACGCTGTTCCGCATCCACGGCACGCTGGAGCCCTTCTCCATCGGGAAGAGCGTGTCTTCGGGCTGCATCCGGATGATCAACCAGGATGCGATCGACCTGTTCAGCCGCGTCAACGTCGGCTCCAAGGTCGTGGTGCTGAACTGAACTGAGCTCCGAAGGAAAGCGTAGCGCCCCTGTCCGGATGCGTCCGGACCAGGGCGCCGGTGCTCCGCCTTAGCTCAGACTGCGGCGGTGTTCGCCGAGGATCCGCCGGACCGTCCCGGCCTCGGAGCGGTAAACGAGGGTCTCGGTCTGGATCCGGTCCGGCCGGAAGCGGACGCCCCGCAGGAGCGCTCCGTCGGTGATGCCCGTGGCGGCCACGATGACGTCGCCGCTCGCGAGGTCGGTGAGGTCGTACTTCCGATCGAGATCCGTGATGCCCATCTCGGAGGCCCGACGCCGCCGCTCGGGGGTGTCGAGGATCAGGCGCCCCTGCATTTGGCCGCCGATGCAGCGCATGGCAGCGGCAGCCAGCACGCCCTCCGGGGCCGCACCGGTGCCGAGATAAAGGTCGATGCCGGTCTCCTCGGGGCTCGCGGTGAAGATGATCCCGGCGATGTCGCCATCCGAGATCAGGCGGACCGCCGCACCGGCGGCCCGCACTTCGGCCACCAGGGCCGCGTGGCGCGGTCGGTCGAGGATGAGGGCGGTGATCTGCTGCGGATCGACCCGCTTGGCGCGGGCAAGCGCGGCGATGTTGTCGGTGGGACTCGCATCGAGATCGACAAGTCCGGGCGGATAGCCGGGGCCGATGGCGATCTTCTGCATGTAGACGTCGGGGGCGGCGAGGAGCGAGCCGCGCTCGGCCATGGCCATCACGGCGATGGCGCCAGGCATGTCCTTGGCGCAGAGCGTCGTTCCCTCCAGCGGATCGACGGCGATATCGACCTCCGGTCCCTCGCCGAGGCCGAGCTGCTCCCCGATGAAGAGCATCGGCGCCTGATCGCGCTCCCCCTCCCCGATCACCACCGTGCCACGAATGGGCAGGCCGTTGAGTTCGTCGCGCATCGCGTCGACGGCCGCCTGATCGGCGGCCTTCTCGTCTCCCTTGCCACGCAATCGCGCCGCGGCGATCGCAGCACGCTCCGTCACACGGGCGAGTTCGAGGGCAAGCGTGCGTGGAACGCCGCGCGGTGCCGACTTGGGGGCCTCAGCCATTGTTTCCTGCCTTTGTCCAGGCCCGATCTTGAGGTCGGATCCCGGGTGGACACCGCCGAATGACGGCCGTCCAGCCTACACACCGTTCACCGACGCCCAATATCCTGCATTAAGGCCTAGCTGGTCGGCACCCAAGATGCATTCTTATTCACGCTCGATCCGGATGAGCTGCGGCGGTTCCGCCAGCAGCCCGTCGGACCCAATGGCGTCGAGGGCCGCCCGGATGTTCCCCTCGGTGGCCGCATAGGTGATGAGGACCAGCGGCACGGGCCGGCCGGAGCGCCCGCGCGGATCAGTTTCCGCGCCTTCGATGCGGCGCTGCAGGATGCTTTCCAGCGAGATCTCGCGCTCCGCCATCCGCTGGGCCACGCCGGCCGCGACGCCGGGGCGATCGTGGACGGTGAGGCGGATGTAGTAGCCGCCCTCGTGACGCTGCATCTCGACGCGTTCGCTGGCGCGCATCGCGCTGGCCGGGATCCCGAAGGTCGGGCGCGTCACGCCGCGCGCCACGTCGGCGATATCGGCCACCACGGCAGAAGCCGTCGCTTCGCCGCCGGCACCGGGGCCGATCAGCGTCAGCTCACCCACCGCATCCGCATCGATCGTCACGGCATTGGTCACCCCCATGACTTGGGCGATCGCCGAGGATTTCGGCACCATCGTCGGGTGAACCCGCTGCTCGATGCCGGCCTCGGCGGCCTGAGCCACGCCGAGCAGCTTGATCCGGTAGCCGAGTTCGTCCGCCATGCGCAGGTCGAGGGGCTGGACCCGCGAGATCCCTTCCACCGACACGCCCTCCGCGTCGATGGCGGTGCCGAAGGCAAGGCTGGTCAGGATCGCGAGCTTGTGGGCGGTGTCGAAGCCCTCGACGTCGAAGGTCGGATCCGCCTCGGCGTAGCCCAGGGCCTGTGCATCCCTCAGGCAGGCCTCGAAGGTCAGCCCCTCCCGCTCCATGCGGCTCAGGATGTAATTGCAGGTGCCGTTCAGGATCCCGTAGACGCGGGAGATGACGTTGCCCGGCAGGCCCTCGCGCAGGGTCTTGATCACCGGGATCCCGCCGGCGACCGCCGCCTCGAAGGCGAGCGCCACGCCCTTCTCCTCGGCGCGGGCCGCGAGGGCGGCACCGTGGCGTGCGAGCAGCGCCTTGTTGGCGGTGACCACGGGCTTGCTGGCCGCGATCGCCGCCTCCACGACCGCCTTGGCCGTCCCGTCGGCTCCGCCGATCAGCTCAACCACGCAATCCACGGTGTCGGACTCGGCGAGCGCCACCGGATCGTCGAACCATGCGAAGCCGGCGAGGTCCAAGCCGCGGTCCCGGCTGCGGTCGCGGGACGAGACCGCGGTGACGCGGATGTCGAGGCCCGCTGCCGCGAAGGCGGCGCGCCGACGCTCGACCATCCGGACCACGGACGCTCCGACAGTGCCGAGTCCGGCGATCCCGAGGCGTAAGCTCACTTTCATGACCCCTTCCGTGCCCAGGCGACTGCGATGGACCAGCCGCCCGATGCGGCGCACTTTTGCAAGACACGACCCATATTCGTCAAGGCCTTGACTTCCTTTATGTTTTCGCTGTGTCCGATTGTCTTAAGTCTAGTTGAGGGGGCGTTTCGACGGTGGAGCGGGCACTTGTTGAAGACGAGCTGTCGACGTTGCTGTTCAGCTTGGATGCGCGTCTCCCAGCCCTGCCGCTCCTTTCAGAGCCAACATCGCGGGGGCCGCCGCAAGGAGGATCTCACGACCGGGACCAGGCGGCTTCGGAAGACGATCACGGATCCCACTCATAATCGACTGATCCTGCAGCGCTGCGCCGAAAGTGCCGCGTGCGATTAACGCCCGTCGCTTATTCAAAGATGTGGCAATACAAGCTTAATTTGAGACTTCGGCCCAGCACTTCAGTCTGATATATCTTTCGCAATCCATGCATTATATCGAATATTATACTGTTCATCTGCAGCGATTGAATCAATCGGCGGTTGAATTTTACAAATCAAACACAGTTATTTGCCCATCCATCGTCCCAAATGCATAAATATCGGGCAGAAAACTAATTCTACGACAACTCGAAGACGAAGATTAGTCGCTGTGACACACATGCAGACCACAAAGTCGATACGTACGAGGTTCGGCTGTTCGCTTTGTTCAGTTAGGCACGCTGCTTTTGTGGGCCGACCGTTGACAACATCAACGCATCGCGTGCCCCCGACTTCGCCTGGCTCGTCCGCCGCGGCATTGAGCATCGACGTAACCTATTCTTTACCATCCCATGCGGACGCGGCTACCGAATGCAGGCCAGAGTCGTTGAGGCGCATGGACATGTCCGCACCTTCCAAACGGGACGACCCTACGTCCGAATTGGACACCCTGGCCGATCTGCCAATCAACCTTTTCATCAAGCGCTGGCGGCAGATCACCGGCGAGCCGCCGGCCATTCTCCTGAACTCGCGCTCGGCGATGATCGCGCTCTTGGTTGAGAGTGTGCCCGTCGCACCGATTGAGGTCCACGGCGGGGCGGTTGGTGAGCCGCGCGACGAACAAGCCCCGAACTCACTCCCCTGTCGCGGGCGTGAACCGGATTCAGACCGAGCGGCATGACGGATCGGCGCAGAGAGGGCACCTCATCCTCGTGGTGGCCAATCGGTCAGCCCCGCGGTCAACGGCAGTCTTCTCTCCTGACCGCGACGGAGAGCCGTTTCGGACCGGCGCGGCCCTGGACGCACCCATCCGCACGTGCGGGCGCGGCAATGATCCCGATGCACGCGCGGCCATCGGACCTGCAGAGGGTCCGACAGCCGATTGCGGACCCTGTGATCCCATGCGTCGAGGTCGAGCGCATCAAGGACAGAATGCCCTTCAGCCAAGAGCGCACTGACACGGTCAGCAAGACCCTTCAAGCGCGGCTTTATCATCAACAGAAGCGGGATCGCTTGCCGCCAGGACGATCCGGCACTCGCGGAAGACCAGTAACGAACACGGCTGTTACGTTGTCCGAGCCGCGTCGGTCAGCGGTCGAATGCCCCTCGCTGGATTCAATCCGTGAGGGCTTGTGTCGTTTCAGCGAAGAAGAAATACGGGCCCCGAGGCCGAAGCCCCGGGTTCTGTTGCTAGGCGTGCCCACGCCCCGGAAGATTACGCCGCGAGGCGCATCTCCATGCCGACGTTGTCGTTGGCATTTAGAGTTTTGGTCAGGTGCTCGGAACGGGGGTTGCCCGCGCCGAACCGGTCGAGTCCTTACCGAAAGTCGCATCTTACCCTGCCGAGGCAGGACAGAACTCGCGATCCCTTTACCGTCCAGTCGAACCTGTTTCGCCCCCAGCAGAAGCACCCTGGCAACGCGCATCCGCAACGCCGGACGCTCGCTCTCGCCCCCGTGCGGTATCCGGGGCAGGATGCTTCTGGTGGAGGCGCCGGGTACCGCCCCCGGGTCCTGAAACGTTATTATGAACCGGTCATCAACCTCGCCCACACCTTACACCGAAACGGATGGCCGGGTCCACCGACGGATTACGGCCCCACCGTCAGCCGCGCCGTAAAGTCGCCTGCCGGGTTTCCCTGGCGAATCCGACCATCGACTGCGCGAGGCGGGATCTGGCACGACATCCCCTGGCCATCACCGGTGTGCGCGCCGCTTCAGCCACCTGCGCTGTCAGTACCGGACGTTGCGGAAGCCGCCGCCGCTGCCGGCGACGACGTGCTCGATCACTTCCTTGGTGGATGGGCTGATCCCGCCGTCGCCGCGCAGCCGCCGTCCATCCGCCCTTTCCAGGCGCGCGACATCATCGGAGCACCGGTTCAGCGCCTCACGAACCTTCGCCGTGAGCGGCTCCCGACGTTGCATCGGGGCGCCTCCCATCTCGAACCGCAGGCAGGAGGCCAGGTAGCCTTTCAGGTCGTCGAAGGCGGCTGCCTGCGCGCCTGACGTCAGGATTAGGAACAGCACAGCGGATCGGGCGAGCATCGAACACTCCAGCCGAGGGCGGACCGAGCTGAAACGCGCGAACAGGGCGTTGGTGGCCGAGCATCGCTTCGGTAGCTCTCCCCAAAGGGATGAAAGCAGCCGGTCCATCTGCTCAGACGTCAGGAAGCCATCCGCGACTGGCCTGCGCGTCCCTCGCCAATAAACGGTCCTATGGACGCCGCGCCGATTGGCCCGCCGCCTCGCGACTGGACCGTGCGGAGTACCCACGGATCGGAGAGCCGGAATCGATCCGCCTCCCGGCTTTCGCGCCGAAGCCCGTCGCCGCACGACCGGCCGATCAATTATCGAGGGGGCAGAACTCGGGAAAGATTGGTCGGAGTGGCAGGATTTGAACCTGCGACCCCCACGTCCCGAACGCGTTTCCATTCGATCTTGCCGCGTCGTCCCTAGGAGACGCTCAGATCATCACCCCGCTTTGTTCACGTTCGGTGCGCGGGAAAGCGTCCCGGTAGGCGTCCCGGTACTCCTACGACCGCCGGTCGCCTTGAGCGCGCCCTGGAAGTGCTCGGGGCAGTGGTGACCGTAGACATCCTGCAGGACCTCCAGCGTCACGCCGAAATAGCCGCACGCCTCCCATGGCGGACAGCCGCCGCGGAGCGCCAGGGTGATCGCCGTGTGGCGGAACGAGTGCGGGATGACGTCGGCGCCGAACCCGGCATCCTCGCGCGCCGCGCGGAACGCCTTGTTGATCCGCCCGATCCGCTTGCCCTGCCACTCGACCACGTAGCGGAACGCGATGCCGGTCCGCTCCCAACGCCAGAGGTGCGCCAGGAGCCGCGGGTGCAGCGGCGCCGGCGGCTGGCGCTTCTTGGTCTGCCGCGATCCCGGCGGCCGCCGGTAGAAGGTGCCGTGCTCAAGGTCGACGTAGCCGCTGCCCACGGTGGGGCGGATCGCGGCGCCGCAGATCGCACCAGCACGGGTACCCGTGTACAGCGCAACCAGGATGAACCGGGCGACGTGCTGGCGGGACCGCCGGCCGGTGGCGTGGCCCTTCTGCACCTCGCGGTAGCGCCAGGCCGACCAAATCAGCTTCGCGACCTCGGAGCGGGTGAGCCATCGCTCCCGCGCGGCGCCGCGTTCCGGCAGAACCACCGGCACCGGCGAGGCGAGATGCCCCTCGCGGTGGTAGTGGTTGATCGCCGCCCGAAAGTCCTCCAGCTCGCGCCGCGCCACCGCGAGGCCCCGGTGCTCCGCATAGTCTCGGCAGGCCCGGCCGGTGACCGTCGACAGCCGCTTGCCCTCGAAGAAGGCCAGGATGTTGCCCAGGCGGCCGGCGATCTCCTTCGGCCGCGCCTTCTTGCTGGCGATGTCGTCGAGGTAGACCGAAACTACGTCGGCGACCCAGACCTGAGCGGGGTCACGATCGCTCTCCCGCGCGGGTTCGTGCTTTTCGGCGATGTAGGCGGCGAGCCGCTTTTCAGCCGCTGCAGCCTCATCAGCGCGGCGACCTGTGCGGATTTTCCGTCGTCCGTCTCGGATGATCCAGGACGCATGCCGGGTGATCCGGCCTTCGAAATCCGTCTCTGCCCGTTCGAGCTTGAGGTGGGGGCCTTCGGAGCGGCGCGGCATAGCTCGATCATCTCGGCAATCGCACGAAGCGTGGTCCAGTCTTTCCCTGCCACGCGCGAGACAGCAAGCCGGTTGCGGGCTGCCTCGCGGCGCAACCCCGCCCCCGTCATCGCGCCGCCGGGGAAGGCGATAGCGGCCGCCACGTCGAGCCGCAGCGGCGTCGTGTCGTCGACCTCGTGCCGGTCCGGGATGCGAACGCTACGCGGCACGGTCCCCTCCCCTCGCCTTCAGCCCGGCGTCGCGCGCCCGGTTCAGATCGGCCATCAGGTCGTGGGACCCGCCCGGCCGGTCTGGGTGCCGCCGCTGGGCGAGCGCGCGATAGGCGGCATCGATCGCCTCAGGGCTGGCGGTCTCCTCGACGCCGAGCACCTGCCACCAGGGCATCATGCCCGGTGCCGGCAGCGCCTGGAATCCACGCATCGAAGCCCGCACCAGCGCCAGAGTCCCGTGCCGGAGTTCGACGCGCCGGGCCTCAATGATGTGATGGATCGCCTGGAGGTTGGCAGCGGGGTCGCGTAGCGGTCGACTGGGATGCAGCGCTGCTYGCCGTCCCATTTGAACCACACCGCGACTCCCGGGTCGGCCGGCTTCTCGTGCCCGAGCGAGACGTTCGACGAGAGCACGATGTCGGCGACCGGCTTGCCGCTGTCTGAGCCGAACAGGCCCAGGCTGTCGCGAACGTTCGCCAGGGCTGCCGAGAGCGTCGTCTTGAACTTGCCCTGCTCCCGGCGCGTCGAGCGCGGGATGAAGTCGGGCCACTGGAGCGGGTAGGCCCGGGTCACGCTGCCCTCCCGCTCGTGTCCTCAGTCGTCCGGATGACGTCCAGGCTCTCCCAGATGCTGAGCCGCCTTTCGTAGCCGAGCATCAGAGGGTGTAGCGGGTGGCCGTCCTGGGCGGTGCCGAGGCACATCAGGCGCCTGCCGGCAGCGAGCGCCATGTCGTGGAACCGTGCCCAGCGCCGACGGAGCCCAGGTGGCAGTTTGGCGAGCGCGCCCCAAGCCGCGATGCACATATCCGACTCGCCGAGGATCCGGCGCAGATGGGCGTCGTTCTCCACGCCGACCGGGGCTGGCGCGCTGTGCAGCACCCTGATGTCGGTTGCCCGGAAGGCGAACAGGTTGCCGACGACGACATGCCGGGCGCCCATCCGCTCGGAGAAGCCGACAACCTTCCGGATCGTGGCGTCATCGGTCTCGGCGTCGGCGGTCGACGGGTTGACCATGATCCAATCCACAGACGGGCCTGCCAAGTAACCGCCGATGCTGCGCTCCAGCCGATAGCGGTAGGTGCCACAGGGTGAGATGATAGCGTTCACACCACCTCCGGAAGATCCATCACGCCGCATTGCTTAATATTTTCAGAGTAAATGAGTACTGGCCGCCAAAATGGGCGACCGATATAAAACCCGCCTCTACGGGGACTCTGAATGCCCAACGAACGCAGAGTCACCACGCGCGGAACCGCCTTGAAGACGGGGCACATCCTTTTCGGACCTGACCAAGATTTCTGCGACTGTCTTATATGGGATCTCACCAAATCCGGCGCGATGATTGAGACAGGACCCGAGACTAATCTTCCGGCCGAATTCCAGCTGATCTCAGAAAGGCTGTATCTTAACAAGACCTGTCTAGTGATATGGCGCGCTGGCAGGAAATTGGGCTTGAAGTTCTCCGGCTGAGTCCTTCGATCATACATGGCGGCACTCGTCGCCGAACAGATCCCCCTTCGCGCCCTCGGCACCGGCCTCCGCGCGGAGCTTGCGCGCGATCGCCTGCATCAGCGCAGTCTGGCGGTCGGCGAGCTGCTGCGTCATGCGCCCGGCCTCGACCCAGCGCGGGTAGGCGCGCAGCCTCTGGCGGACCTCGCGCTCAGCGCAGCCGGCGAGATCGGCGGCGGTGAAGCCCTCGCGCGTGATGGTGCTGGACTCGGCCATGCTGCTACTCCGAGGCTTGGGTTAATGTCTGCCTGTGGCAAGGTGCCCCGAAACGCCCTAGGTCCTGGAGCCACTCCTCGAGAGACCCGTCATGGCCATTCCCACCACGACCGAAGTTACCGACGAGCCGGACGACGACATGGCGATGATCAACGGGCTCATCGCGCGCAAAGAGGCCGGCGAGCCGGTCGATGCGGACATCCTGGCGCTCTTGACCGACATGGAGCAGATCGGGCTGACCAATACGGAAGCCTACGCGGCGCTGGACGCCTACCGGCCCGGACTGGCAGTCGGCGCGACAGGCGGGGAGGATGAGGCTGTGTCCGAGGCATAGACGACGCGGCACCGAGCTCCTCCACCGCGACCGGTGCGGGATCGGCCGAAGGGCCGTCTCGCTGTGAGACGCGTTCATGCCGCGGCTTCCTCGCCGCTCGCCTGAAGTGGCGCGACGTCGAGCACACGAACCGCGCATAAGATCAGGCCGTTAGGTCCCCGATGCCCGACCTGACGATCCCGCTGATCTCGGCTGCCGCGTTCGTCGGCGTGGGCTGGCTGATCGTCCACGCCGGACGTGAGTTCGAGGACGCGGTCCACCACACCCTGACCATCTTCGCGCTGGTCATCGGAATGCTCGTGTTGATGGGCGTGACCGCGAAGCTGCGATCCATAATGGGTGTCGGTCGGATGTCGCATCGGATCGAGGCACGATCGCAGGTCGACGCTGCGCCGGGGCGGCCTGTACGAAAGCCTGTTTCGGGGCCAGGTCGGTAAGGCGCACTCGGTGCCGCCACTGCCGCCACGTCCGACCAGCAGCCGGCCGGCGAAGCGGTAGAGGTCACCGGAATGCAGGGGCTCGTAGTGGAGCGCGGACGGAGTGACCAGCTCAATTAATAAGCCATTGCATGACCGTAGCCACGTCATTGGCCCATCCTTAATACTCTGCTACGTAGTGTTATGAGAGTTGTAAGCCTGCGTATCGAGGCGTCATGAGCGACATAGCCGATCAGCCAAAAGCCGATACTGAATTGGCGCTCGACATGATCGGACGCGCCTACCTGGCGCTGGCGATCCTCTTCGAGACCGCCCATCCCGGAGAGTTCGAGAAAGTTCAGACCAAGATTCACGCCTTCGTCGAGGCCAATCTGCGCCTGATCGCGGAGACTAACGACCGAACGATTGAATCCGGTCCCGAGGGCGTCGCGGCGAGAGTGAACGGCATTCTTACTGACATCGAACGGGAGGTAGGCGCGATGATCCGCCCCCGCGGGAAGCCTGGCCCCTAAGGGGCAGACCCGGCCAGCACGCCCCCCGCCTGTTGCAGCTTGGCCATATGAATGCGAAATACCACTGCCGAAGTGGTCGCCAGACACACCGCCGCTTATCTCGGATCGACAGTTTTCCACAGCCATGTTAGGCCGGAAAACAGTCGGTCCGTCAGAGAACGAGCAGAAATGAACAATATCGAGCGCGAAGAGACAAACGACGTCGCGCTGAAATTGATGGCGCGTGCTTTTCATGCATTGGCAATCTTTTATGAGATCAAATGTCCTACCGACTACAATTATTTTGACAGAAAAATCATACCGTATTTGATCGAAATCTCTCGCATCGACAGTACGCACGATGCGGACGGCGCGATGCGGACGGCGCTGGCGCTCGACCGCGTGCGCGCCCTCCTGAACGAAGTCGGCACCGACGTCGCGGCGATCCGCAGTCAGATCTTGGTCGAAGGCTAGCCACATCACGCCACCGCCTCGAGGAAGGGGCCGGACTCCTCCCGGGTCTTCGGAGCGGCGTCGGCCATGATGGCGGCGACGCAGGCCGTCATCTTCGCGACCGAGACGGCGTTGCCGATCTGCTTGATCTGCTCGGTCTTCGTGCCGGTGAACTCGTACCGCCGCTCCTCGTCGTTGAAGCCCATGGCCGCGGCCAGCTCGTGCGGCTCCAGCATCCGGAAGAGGATGTCGTAGGTTTCTGTCCCCTCGACGAGGTTCACGCGGCCGGTGGCGCAGAGCGTCGGCGCCGGGTCCGCGATGTCGTGGACGCGGGGCGCCTGTCCCTCGCGCTCACCGAACTGCGCGGCGATGAACGCCAGCTCGCCGCGGTGCGCCGTCGTGATCGTCGGCAGCGGGTCGACCGCGGCATCCCTGGCGCGGTTGCCGCCGTCGGCGTGCGTGATCGGCACGACCATGCCGAACCGTGCCTTGGCCGTGGCGGTCGGCAAGGGATCCTCACCGCTTGCGCAGGTCTCGCCTGAGCCGGAGCTGTAGTAGGGCGAGATCAGAAGGTGCGAATGCTTCGCGACCTGGGTGGGAGTGGGCTGGCTGACCGGGCGCGCGGCGCCCTCCGCGTGGCGGGACAGCACGAGCGGCTCGATCAGCATCGGCCGGGCGCAGCCAGGATCCTCCGACCCCGCACCGCCGGTGGTGATCGTTGGGAGCGGGTCGGCAGTTACGCGGGGCACCCCCGTGCTCCCCGTGGCCATGACGAAGGGCTCGGCCGCGTAGAGATGGCCCGCGTGTGCCGTCTGGGTCGGCAGAGGCTCGTCAACGGCGGTGGCCGTCGACTGCCCCTTCATGTTGACGATGACGGGCTCGGCGAGGCCGAGGCGTGCCTGCGTCATCACCGTGGGTGCCGGGTCGTCCACGCCCTGCACGTCGCGCCGGAAGTTCTGCTTGATGAGGACCGGCTGTGCCAGGCCGAGGTGAGTGCCGCCCGCGGTGATCGCTGGAAGGGGCATGTCCATGCCCCGGGGCGGTCATGTGGTTGCGCAAGACCACTAGGAACGGCTCGGGCCAGCCGTGCTTCTGGGCGCCGGCATAGATCCGGGAGAGTGTCTTCGGCGCGAGGGGCTTCTTCCGGTTGAAGATCGATCGTCCCTTGATGTCCCAGTCGATGATCTCGCGGGCCGCCCGCCATGGCTTCGTTCCCGAGAACAGGTCGGCGACCTTGTCGTCCCGTCGTCGGTGCGTTGGCGTCGGCCACACGAGCCGCTTGCCGTCGGACCGGCCCATCAGGATGAAGCGGCTGCGCGTTGTGGCGTCGCCGTAGTGGCCGCGTTCAGCTTGCGCCATTCGAGCCGGAATCCGAGCCGCTTCAGCGTGTCGATCCAGGCGCGGAAATACTCGCCCTTGCGCGACGCCACCGGTCGGCCGGTGCGGTGGTCGACCGGTCCCCAGCCGATGAACTCCCACACGTTCTCGATGATGATGCGCTTCACCCGCAGCTCGGTGAGCCACGTGATGATTTGCCAGGGGTCGCTCCGCTGCTGGTCGGACGTCGGCTTGCCGCCGCGCGCCACCGAATGGTGCGTGCAGGTCGGCGAGGCCATCAGCAGGTCCAGGTAGCCCTCCGGCACCAGGAGGTGCGGGCGCACCGTCGCGATGTCCTGCACGTAGTGCCGGGCTGTCGGGTGGTTCAGCGTGTGGGTCGCGATCGCGGTAGGCCAGTGGTTCACGGCCACCAGCTCCATTTCGAGCCCGAGGTCCGCGAGCGCCCGCTGGCAGCCAGTCGAGGATCCACCGGCCCCGCAGAGCCCCGTGTTCGCGCCGCCCGGCCGCCGCGTGGTTGATTCCGTGACTGTGCTCCTGCCGGTCCCGCCATCGGTGAATGCCCTCTACCGGCATGGTAACGGCAAGGGGCCGCATCGGTCCGACGTCTACCGATCCTGGATCGACGGCGCCGGCTGGCGCCTCCAGGCCCAGCGTCCGGGACGCGTGCCCGGTCCGTACGTCCTCCTGCTGGCCGTGCCGCGCACGTCCCGTATGGATCTCGACAACGCGGCCAAGGCGGTCTCCGACCTCCTGCAGCGGCATGGCGTCGTCGACAACGACCGCGATGCCGTCCGCGTGCTCCTGGAGTGGCACGCCGAGCACGACGAGGTCGCCGCTACGGTGCGCGGCCTGTCCGACGGCGCGGCCCTGAAGCTGATCGCCCCCGTGCGCCCTCCGCTGGAGGCGGTGGCATGACATGGCACCTCCCCATCCTCGCGGGCTGCGCCCTCTCCGGCAGCATCTCCGCTGTCGTGCGCGCCAGCGCCGGATCCTCGCGCCTCCGGAGGTCCGCGCCGTGACCCACCGCGAGAACAAGGCTCACGCGCTCTCGGAGCGCGGGAACGACCTCTACGAGACGCCAGCGGTCGCCGTGCGGGCTCTGATAGGGACCGAATGGCTGCCGCAACGGATCTGGGAGCCAGCCTGCAGGCCTGGGGCGATCGTGAGCGAGTTGTACGCGGGCGGGCACGACGTGCTCGCCACCGATCTCGTCGACTACGGCTGGAGGGGGCAGGTCTCGGGCGTCGACTTCCTGAAGGTGCCGGAGGCCCCCGAGGGCATCGACTGCATCGTCACGAACCCGCCCTACAAGGACGCTCGCGCCTTTGTGGAGCAGGCCGTGCGGCTCTGCCCGCGCGTGATGATGCTGCTGCGGTTCTCGTTCTACGAGAGCATCTCACGCGGCTCCATCCTCGACACCGGCACGCTCGCTCGGGTGCATTGCTTCCGCAAGCGCCTGCCGATGATGCACCGGGACGGCTGGGATGGCCCGAAGGCCTCCTCGAATATGGCCTTCGCTTGGTTCGTCTGGGACGTCTCCCACGGCGGCCCGACGCAGCTCAGCCGCATGTCCTGGGAGGACTTCACCGACGAAGACGGCGCCGATCCTCTCCTCATGGCCGCGGAGTAGGCGATGGCGATCCGTTCAGAAGCCCTTCGCGCGCTCGTGGCGGCCGGAGCCTCGGCTGAGATGCTGCTCGCGGTGATCGAGGCGGACGAGAAGGCCGCGGCTGCCGAGGTCGATGCCATGACCGAGAAGCGTCGGACCCAGACCGCCGCCCGGGTGCGCCGGCACCGTGAAACGCATCTTAACGCTGGTAACGGCGGTAACGCGTTACCCCCCGTCCCCTCCCCGAATGGTCCGCCCCCTCTTCCTGCACCTCCACCCCCACCCCTTAACCCCTCCCCGACCCCCGGTTCCGATCCTGACGGATCGGCCGACGATGTCGGGCAGGCTGGCGGCGCTGGCGCGGCCGAGCAGGCCCGAGCTTTCCGCCGGGAGCTGCTGACCCGGGGCGCCGCGCTGATCTGCGCCAACACCGGCCGGTCCCAGCGCTCGGCCCTCGCCCTGATCGGCCACTGGCTGGCCATCGCCCACGACGAGGCCGTGGTGGTGCTCGGCCTGATCGAGGACGCCGACGGCCGCGAGCTGGCCGACTTCACGAGTTGGGTCGACCGGCGCCTCCAGGCCCGCCGCGAAGCCCTCGGCCGCCGCCCGGACCGCGGCCGCCCTGCCCAGCCCGCACCGACCGGTCTCGCCGCCCGCCTGATCCGCCAGCGCGCCGAATCCCAGACGGGAGCCTACGATGTCGAACCGCCTACCATCGACGCAAACGACCCCGATGCCGGCCCAAGTCGAGGAGAGGATCTCGGCACTGCATGGCAGGCTGGAAGCGCATCCCGTCCTTCCGACCCGCTACTCCGTGCGGCGGGACAGGGCGGCCACGATAGCCGAGCGTCGAGTGCTCTCCGACGTCGCCGAGCGGCTTAACGCCGAGCTGACTGCGGCCTCGAATCCTCGCCACGTCGACACGGTCGTGACCCGGGTCCTCCTGGGATTCGAGCAGGGGCGCGGGCGCGGCGACGACGAGAACGAGGTGCTGATCGCGGAGTACGTGTCGGCGCTGAAGGACCTGCCGCTGGCCGCGATTCACGCCGCGGCTGAGCGCTTCCGGAACGGCAAGACGCTGCGGCCCTGGGTGAAGCGTTGGCGGCCCTCCCCGGCTGAGTTCGCCGACGAGGTGCGCGAGGGCCTGATCCCGCTCCGGACGCAACTCCTGCACATCCGGCGCGTGCTCGATGCCGAGGTCTACGACGTGCCGACGCCGGAGCAGCGGGCGGAGGTCGCTCGTGCGGCCGAAGCACATTTGCAGCGGATGCGGCAGGCCGAGCCGCAGCGGCATCGGGTCGAGACGCCGGCAGAGATCGCTCGAGCGCAGCGAGCGAAGTTGAACGAGGACCTCGCGCGGCTCCGCGAAACCGGGCACGGGCCGGACATCGGTCGGCTAATCGCCCGCCTCGACCAGCGCCAGGGCCATACGGGAGGCGCGTCGTGAGGCCGAACCTCTGGGAGATCGAGCTGCGCCAGCGCGAGGCGGCGCGGAAGACAGCCGAGGAGGAAGCGGCCGCGAAGGCCAACGGGCCTGTCGAGCGCACCTGCGCCTCGTGCGGTGTGTTCGACGCCTCGTTCGGCTTTGGGTGCTTCCGAAAGCGCAGCGACGGCATGTGGTCGTGCGCCGATCGGGAGTGCCGTGCCATCGTCGCGGCCCGCGTGGCGCTGCCGCCGATGCCGGCGGATCCGCCGGCGTCCCGCGACCAGGACCTATTCAGCCGCTCGGCCGCCTGACCGAGTCACACCCTTCACCAGGAGAGAAACCATGGCCAGAGGCACACAGGTCGAGCGACCGCGTGACGGGCGTGATGAAGGACCAGGGAGGGCAAGGAAGGTGAATTACGTGAAGCTGGGGCTGGCGGGCGTCGCAGGGCTCCTCGTCCTCTCCGTCGTCGGCGGATCGTTCTACACGGTCGACCAGCGCGAGCGGGTGGTGCTGCTGACGAACGGCGCCGTGGTCGGCGAGGCCGATCCTGGGCTGCACTGGAAGGCGCCGTTCGTGCAGACGGCGGTCGCGATCAGCGTCGAGTCCCATCGCGTCGAGTTCGACAAGATGGAAGCCTACTCGCGAGACCAGCAGCCGGCGGTCATGAAGCTGTCCGTGCTCTACCACGTGCCGGTGGACCGGGTGTCCGAGGTCTACAGCCGATTCACGTCGACCCGGAACCTGGAGGCGCGTGTCGTCCAGTCGAAGGTGCTGGAGCAGTCGAAGAACGTTTTCGGCCAGTTCGATGCGGTGACGGCCGTGCAGGATCGGGTTCGGCTCAACGCGCAGATGGCCAGCGCCATCCACGAGGCGATCGGCGCCATGAACGCGCCCATCGTGATCGAGGCCGTGCAGATCGAGGACATCCAGTTCTCGCCAGAGTACATGCGGTCGATCGAGCAGCGCATGCAGGCCTCCGTCGAGGTCGACCGGCTGAAGCAGAATGCGCTCCGCGAGAAGGTCCAGGCCGAGATCGTGGGCACGAAGGCCGGTGCCGAGGCGAACGCGATCCGCCAGCGGGCACAGGCCGAGGCCGATGCGACGAAGCTTCGAGGCGATGCGGAGGCCAGCGCGATCCGAGCCAGGGCTGAGGCGCTGGGCTCGAATCCCGGCCTCGTCGCGCTGACCCAGGCGGAGCGGTGGGACGGCAAGCTGCCGACGACCATGGTGCCCGGTGGCGCTCTCCCGATGCTCAACTTGGGGAAGCAGTGAGGGGGCGCGTCGCCTCTTCTGGCGGACAGTAGGGGATCCTTGACCCGGTGCTGATGGCGAATCCGCTGCGGATCGAGGGGCCGGCCCCGCCGGCGATGACGTGCCGCGATATCGAGCGATGGTTGGTGGCGGCGTTCATGGCCTTCACCAGATCGGGCATCTTCAGCGTCCGGGCCAACCGGATGCAGCCGAACGAACCGCGCGAGATGGCTGCCACCTTCGACTGGATCGTGTTCTCGGCCGAGATCCTGGGCCGGGACAGCTCGGAGCGGATCGCGTTGCTGACCTGGGCGAGGGCCAAGGCGCGGCGGCGGATCAGGCAGCACCGCAATCTGCGGCTCCTGAGGGACGTGCCAGGCGGTACCGTCTCCGACTATTGCGACGAGTTCCGGATCTGGCGGAGGACCTTTGACCGGCGCCGAAAACGGGCCTGCGAGCGGTTTGCCGATGCTTGGAACGTGCGCAGCGCTCAATAGCCGAGACGGATGGTCAGGCGGTGAGGTCGACGAGGCTGCCAGGTGGGAGCTGTGCCTGCGAGGTCTCGCCGTTACCCGACGCCTTGGCCTGGGCGAGCTGAGCCTGCGCCTTGTCCACCAGCTTCTGATCGCAGGCGACACAACCGGGACTGTGGTTGCGCTTGTCCTGGTCCACGATGCCGTTGGCGTTAGCGAGCTCCTGCTGCGCCGCCGCGACCTTGGCCTGAGTCTTGGCCGTTTGTTGCGCCGATAGAGCGGGGTCGGCAGATTGCGCCTGCCCAAACGGTTTGACTGGCAGCGCGTAGGCCCCGCCCGAGGCGGCCGCGCCGATGCTGATCGACATCAGTTCGTATCCAAGCCTGCGGCTCGGATGGGATGGTGAGGACGAGAGATTGATATCGCACTAACTGGCGATGCTCGGAACGAACGGAACGCGGGCATGCTGGAGTGACGCACGCATAGATCACGCTTGCGTGTGTCCAAAAACGGGACGCAGATCAGGTGTCACGGATCGGCGGAAGGCCGGCCGCCTCAAGGTGCATCACCGTGGCAGCGTCCAGGACCAAGGCCATCACCCTCGCCGGCTCGCCGGCAACCCACTCGCACGTGCGCGTTGAGAAGCGCTCAGCCGGGGCTCGCCGTCGGGCGGCCGCGGCCCAGCCGATCACTGCGCGCGACCGCGAGATCCAGCCCGGGGCCGCGACTGTCCCGTGCCCCTTCGAGCTGGGCACCTTCATTCCGGCCACCGTCAACCGCCAGGTCGACGTGCTGGCCGCCGAGCGTGCCCGCGGGGACATCACCGACGCGCAACTCTTCGTCGGACGCCTGATCCAGGCCGTCTACGAGCGCGGCTCCGGCGCCCGGCTCGGCTCCGGCGGATGGGACATCGCCGGATCCCGCGACCAGACGATCGCCCACGAGCTGGCCATCATCTACAGCGTCGAGGATGCCGAGCGGGTGCGGAAGTTCTCCGCCCGCCTCGAGCGGGCCGTCGGCTCGGTCGGCGCCCGATTCCTCCGCGCGATCCTGACCGAGGGCTGGCCCTTCCGGACCTATGCGGCCGCGCGGGGCAAGGGCAGCGAGAAGGGCACGGCGCAGGTCGCGGCGCACTTCCGCTTCCTCCTGGAGGGACTGACCGCAGCCCAGCACACCGCCCGCGGCGCAGGGCGGTCGACACCGGACGATGTCTACCTCGCCGACGCGGAGAGCGTGCCGGGCCGGATCGCGGCGGCGCTGGCGCGGGACGAGGCGCTCGAGGAGGTCGAGGCGCCGGCGGCTTGACACCCGACGGGCGAACAGCCAGATTAATCTAGTCGCTAGACGCACGCCCGGAGCCCAAGGGCTGCCGGGCGTTCGCATGTCCGGACCCAGCTTCACCGAACCCGCGTAACAGCTTAGGCGTTGCCCCGTGAGACGCGGGCGGTGTTCCATGCCATGAGCGGTCTCCGATGAGCGCCCACGCTATCGTCACCGCGATCGAGGAGGAGAGCCTCGCGCTCTGCCACCTGCGCGCGACCGGGCGCCAGGATGTCGACCTCGAAGCCTGCGATCATCACTGCCGGCGCATCCGGTCCCTGATCCGCCAGCTTCGGCCGCTGATCGCGACCGTCGAGAAGCGCACGTTCGGCTTGTCCGGACAGAGTGAGAAGGGCAAGCCTTTCACCGTCGCAAGGCGGCGTCGGGCGGCCTGATTTGTAGGCCGATGCGGAATTACCAAGACATTTCCGCAAGAACCGCACCGCCAGCGTAAATAGATAAACGGAATGAGTAACTTACCCGCGATTTCAGGGTCGCGGCGAACCGCTCGCGCCCGGGGCAGAATAAAAACCCAAGAGGCCGCGAAGGCGGTTCTGGCCACCCGGGCGGTGGCCTACCTCCGGGTCTCCACCGACGAGCAGGCCGCGCACGGTTTCGGGCTGGAGACGCAGGAGCGCGCCCTTCGCGCCTTCGCCGAGAGCCAGGCCTACGAGCTGGTGGCGGTCATCACTGATGCGGGCGTGTCCGGGGCGACTCGGCCCGCCGATCGCGCCGGCTTCGGGGAGGTCCTGCAGCTCGCGGCCGACGGGCGGTTCTCGGTGCTCCTGGTCTACCGGTTCGATCGGCTCGCCCGCGAGATCCGGTACGCCGTGACTACGGTCGCTGATCTGGCCGAGACACACGGGGTCGGCATCCGGTCCGTCACCGAGCCGATCGACACGGCGACGCCGATGGGGCGCACCGTGTTCGCGATCCTCGCCGGCATGGCGGAATCGGAGCGCTTCACGATCCGGGACCGGACTGCTGGTGGCAAGCTCGCCAAGGCCGGCCGCGGCGGCTTTGCCGGGGGGCGGGTTCCCTACGGCTACGCAACCGACCGGGCCGGCGGCCTCGTCATCGTGCCGGAGCAGGCGGCGGTCGTCCGGCGCATATTTCGGGAGCGGGGCCGCGGCAAGCGCCCGCGGGCGACCCTCCAGGCGATCGCCGAGGGGCTGAACCGCGACGGCATCCTGTCTCCGACCGGCCGCCAGTGGAGGCACGACACGATCGGCTACGTCCTCGACAACCCGAAGTACCGCGGGGCGGTCGAGTACCTGTTCACCTGGACCGGCGCCGAGCAGCACGTGCTCCAGCCGGGCGCCCACAAGGCGATCATCTTTTGACCGCACGCCCCGACTTCACCCCGGCCGACGCGGACCGAGCGCTTCGCCATGCGCAGCGCCTCCAGCGCGACCCGGCGGCCCAGGCCTACGGCGACCACCTCCGCCGGCAGGGCTGCATCGGGAAGCCGGCCGCCACACCGCTTCCGGTCGAGACCCCGTTCGACGAGGCCCGGGCCGGCGAGTTCGAGGTCCGGCGCTCCATGGCGATGAGGAACGCGCGGCCATGTTGAAGCGCCTCGTCCTCCGCTGGCTGCTCCGCGGCGAGCCGGCTGCGCCCGCACCGGTCGTCCACCGCGGCGAGCGCGAGCTGTGCGCCGGCCCCGACCTCGGCGCGCCGGCCGGCCCGATCCCGAAGCTGTCCTACGACGAGGCGCTGCGGTGCTTCGGCGTCCACCAGGGGAGATGACGATGCCGGCTGTGGATCAGGAGACCCTGCTGCGGATCGTGGTCATCGTCTGCGTGACGGTCATATTCGTCGCGAACGCTTTCGCGCGAGGGCGGCGCTGATGCCCCGCCTCTGCGCCGCCATCCTGCTCGCCGGCATCGCCGCGGCGGCCCTGCGCCCGCGTCGCCCGGCCGCCTTCGTGACGGTCCGGCCCGCGCTGCCCGACGACGTGCGCGTAGCGGCCGAGCGCCTGACGCTCCTGTTCGGCGACATGCCGTCCCGGGCCAAGCACTGACGGCGGGCTGAAGTGTGATGGCCGCCACAGAGATACGTCTCAGCGTCTGCGCTGATGTGCTGGTCATGGAGATCGCGACCGATGCTTGAGATCGCCCGCAGCATTCTCGGTGTCCGGCAGCTGGCCGGCATTTTCCTGATCCTGATGTTCGGCTGGGCCTGGGTCTGGGTGTTTGACCAGCCGGCACACGCGGAGTCTCCGGGCTACATGGCCGGCGCACTCGCCTGCCCGCCCGGGGTCGAAGGGCCTGACTGCACGAGCGATACAGCCCTCGACGTGCTCACGCAGCCGGTGGCGCTCGTCACCGAATGCCCGATGGTCGGCACGCTGCTGACCACGCATCTGAGCCTGCCGGCCGGTGGCACACACAAGACGTTCTGCCAGCGGCGGCGCTCCTGAGATCAGACACGAAACAGGCTCATGAGCCAGTTCCAGCCCGGCCAGTCCGGCAACCCTGGCGGCCGCCCGAAAGCCTCGGCCAAGGTCCGTGACCTCGCCCGCGAGCACACCGAGACAGCCCTCGCCGTGCTGGTGGAGATCGCCATGGCCGGCGAGTGTGAGGCGGCCCGCGTCGCGGCGGCCAACGCCATCCTGGATCGCGGCTACGGCAAGCCGACCCAGTCCATCGACGGCGATGGTGAGGGCGGCGCGATCCCGACAGGCATGACGGTCACATTCATCCGGCCCGGGCGCCCGCCCGATGCAGGTTGAGTTCCCGGAGAAGCTCGACTTCCTCTTCGAGCCGGCCCGCTACAAGGTCGCCTATGGCGGCCGGGGCGGCGCGAAGTCGTGGGGGTTCGGCAGGGTGCTCCTCATCATGGGGGCGCAGCGGCCGCTCCGGGTGCTCTGCGCCCGCGAGTTCCAGAACAGCATCGCGGAATCGGCGCACGCGCTGTTTGCGCAGCAGATCGACCTCCTCGGGCTCGATGGCCTGTACGAGGTCCAGGAGAAGCGGATCCTCGGCCGGAACGGGACCGAGTTCATCTTCAAGGGGCTCCGGCACAACGTCGCCTCGGTGAAGTCGACCGAGGGCGTGGACGTGTGCTGGGTCGAGGAGGCCCGCACGGTCTCGAAGACGTCCTGGGACGTGCTGATCCCGACCATCCGCAAGGAAGGCTCGGAGATCTGGATCAGCTTCAACACCGAGCTGGCGGAGGACGAGACCTATAATCGTTTCGTGGCGAAGCCGCCGACCGGCGCGCGAGTCGTGAAGATCGGCTGGGAGGACAATCCCTGGTTCCCCGACGTGCTCCGGCAGGAGGCGTTGGATCTGAAGGCGCGCGACCCCGTCGCCTATGAGACGGTCTGGGGCGGCAACTGCAAGGCCGTGCTCGACGGCGCGATCTACGCGAACGAGATCCTGGCCGCGACGTCCGCCAAGCGGTTCACGAAGGTCCCATACGACCCGACGAAGACGGTTCACACCTTCTGGGACCTGGGCCGGGCCGACAAGACGAGCATCTGGTTCGCCCAGATCGTCGGGTTCGAGTTCCGGCTGATCGACTTCTACGAGAACCGTGGGCACGCGCTCGGCCACTACCTCGACCTGTTGAAGGAGCGGGCGCTCCCGGTCGAGCAGGGCGGGAAGGGCTACGTCTACGGCGAGAACTGGCTCCCGCACGACGCCCGGAATGAGCTGCTCGCCTCCGAGCGGACGATCGAGCAGCAGATGTGGGCGGCCGGGCATCGCGTCCGGATCACGCCGCGCCTGACCGTGGCCGCCGGCATTGACGCGGCCCGGAAAATCTTCGCGCGGTGCTGGTTCGACGATGAGGCCTGCGCCGACGGGCTCCATGCGCTCCGAAACTACCGGTACGACGTCGACGAGAAGACGCAGGCCTTCTCGAAGAACCCGCTGCACGACTGGGCGAGCCACGCGGCCGACGCCTTCCGGTACTTCGCCATCGGCATCGCCGAGCCCCGTGAGGACGATCCGCCGGTGGATGGTCGGAACAACGTCTACGCACGTCGACGCCGCCGCGAGGCGGACGACAGCACATCAGGATCAGGTTGGGCGGCATGACGGACACGGACGCGCCCGCCCTCGACGGCGAGGCAGTGGATCAGGCTGGGCTCGACCGCGAGGCGCTGCTGCGCCGCCTGCGCGGCTGGTACCGCACCGATCGGCAGGCCTCCGCGAAGTGGCGCGAGGACGCCCGCGAGGACTACGACTTCGTTGCCGGGCGCCAGTGGAGCACCGAAGACGAGGCTGTGCTGCGCCAGCAGGGCCGGCCGCCGGTGACGTTCAACCGGATCCTGCCCGTTATCAAGGCGGTCGCCGGCTCCGAGGTGAACAGCCGGCAGGACATCCAGTACCTGCCCCGCGAGATCGGCGACGCGGCCAAGAACGAGTTGCTCACAGAGGCCTCGCGGTACCTCGCGGACGAGGCGCAGGCAGAGGATGAGGAATCCGACGCCTTCGTGGACTGCGCGATCTGCGGCATGGGCTGGGTCGAGATGCGTCTCGACTACGAGACCAACCCGGACGGCGCCTATGTCGAGGACCGGGTCAACTCCCTGAAGATGATCTGGGACGCGTCCGCGCGGAAGCGGAACCTCATGGACGCGCGTCGCCTTTTTCGCGCGAAGACGATGGACCGGGCCGAGGCGGAGGCGCTCTTCCCCGACATCGACCCCGCGCTCCTCGATGCCGCCTGGGCCGAGGACCGCGACGGCGAGGGCGAGCATCACGAGATCCAGCCTGGAGAGCGCCGCATTGACCGGCTGGGCCAGGATGACGACGCCTCGTCCTCGCGCGTGACGATCGTCGAGTGCCAGTGGTGGGAGCGCGCCCGCGTCGCGGTGGTGATCGATCCCACGACCGGCGAGCCGCAGGAGATGGATCCGAAGCAGGCGGCCGTCCTCGCCCGCCGCGCCGAGATGCTCGGCATGCCAGTGAAGTTGTTCCACCGGATGAAGCGGGTCTACCGCCGCGCCTTCCTCGGCGCCGTCGTGCTGGAGGAAGGGCCGGCCCCGGCCGGCGACCTGTTCTCCTACGCCTGCCTGACCGGCGACCGCGACCACAACAAGGGCACGTGGTTTGGGATCGTGCGCCCGATGCGCGACCCGCAGCGCTTCGCCAACAAGTGGCTGTCGCAGACCCTCGACATGCTCAACCGCCAGTCCAAGGGCGGCTGGATCATGGAGAAGGGCGCGGTTCCGGACCAGCGCGCCTTCGAGGCGAGCATCGCCAAGCCCGGCGCCGTGTCGTGGGTCTCGGACGGCGCCCTCATGTCGGCCCGCATGAAGGAGAAGCCGCTCCCGGTCCTGCCGTCGGGGCATTGGCAGCTCATGGAGTTCGCGATCGGCTCCATCCGCGACACGTCGGGCGTGAACCTGGAGCTTCTCGGCCAGAAACAGAACGACCAGGCCGGCGTGCTGGAGTACCAGCGCAAGCAGGCCGCCATGACGATCCTGGCGACGCTGTTCGACTCGCTGCGCCGGGCTCGGAAGCACATCGGCCGGGTGCGCCTGTTCTTCATCCAGACGTACCTCTCCGACAGGCGCCTGATCCGGATCGTGGGCGACGAGGGCGCCAAGGTCGTTCCGCTGATGCGGGACCGGACGATGGGCGATTTCGACGTGGTGATCGACGACGCCCCGGCCTCGCCGAACCAGCAGCAGATCGTCTGGCAGACCTTCACCAGCGTCCTGCCGATCATCAAGGACATGATCACCCCGCAGGTCCTGCTCGAGATCCTGCCCTACTCGCCGTTCCCGGCCTCGTTCGTGGCCAAGATGCGCGACCTGCTCGCTCAGAGCGCCGACACGCCGGAGCAAGAGCAGCAGAAACAGATCGCCGTACAGACGGCGGTCGCCCGGATCCAGGACATGACGGCTGGCGCGAACCTTAAGAACGCCAAGGCCGGGCGCGAGCAGGCGCTGACCCACCACGACCACGCTTCGGCCGCCGTGCAGCTCGCCCAGTTGCTGACCGCCCCCGAGGCCGCAGCCCAGGCCGCGGAAGCGGCGGCCTGACCCCCTACGCCCGCCGGCGGCGCACGCCGGCTTTCGTCCCCTTCACGTCACGAGGACCACATGACCGATACCGACCTCGCCATCGGCGACAGCGAAGACGCCTTCACGCCCGAGGAGCAGGCTGCCTTCGAGGCCTACGAGCGCGGCGAGGAGACGCCCGCCTCCGATGGTCTGACGCCGCCCGCCGCCGAGCCCGCCCCGGCCGCCGCCGAGCCTCCTGTGGCCGAGCCCGAGGCCGGAGAGGAAGGCGCAAAGCTCGAGGGCGCGCCCGAGAACCAGCCGCGCGACGAGAAGGGCAAGTTCGTCCCGCACGGCGCCCTGCACGAGGAGCGCGAGCGCCGGAAGGCGGTCGAGAAGGAGCGCGACGAACTGCGCGAGCGGTTCGCTCGCGGCGACGAGCGCCTGCGCATCCTGTCAGAGGCGATGCAGCGTCCGGCCGCCCCAATAACGCCTACGGCCGCGCCCGAGCCCGTCAAGGTCCCGGACCCGGCCGAGGACATCTTCGGCTATGCGAAGCACCTCGAGCAGCAGATCGAGGCGCTGCGGACCGGCCAGACCCAGCTCACCGAGAGCCAGAAGAAGGCCGAGGAGGATCGCCGCGTCGAGGCCGAGCGCGGCGAGATCATCGGGTTCTACCAGCAGGACCTCCGCGCCGCGATCGCATCCGATGCGACGGTCTCGGACGCCTACGAGCACCTGTTCTCGGGGCGGGTGGCCGAGTTGACGCTGTTCGGCATGGACCAGAAGGCCGCGATCGAAGCGGTGCGCGAGGAGGAGTTCAACCTCGCTCAGACGGCCCGTCAGCGCGGCCAGTCGCCGGCCGCCATGATCGCGCAGCTCGCCAAGAGCCGTGGGTTCGCGCCGAAGGCTCCGGAGCCCGCGCCCGCCGCCGCCCCGGCCGAGAACGCCGCCGATAAGGCTGCGCGCGTCGCCGCCGGACAGGCAGGCCCAGGCCGCTCGCTCTCGGCCGCCGGTGGCCAGCCCGCGAGTGAAATCACGATCGAGACGCTGTCCAGCATGTCCGAGGCGGACTTCGAGAAGCTTCTCGCCTCGAACCCGGCCCGCGTCCGCGCACTGATGGGAGGCTGACACAGGAGGGCTGTGTCAGTCAGCTCAATCTGACGGTTGGCAGCTCTGCCCCGGGGCAGCTCATGACCTGTCGCGCGCGCGACAGGTCCGGAATGGGTGGTCTCGCGACCGTCCGCTTCCATATGGCAGCTGCAACAAAGCGGACGTCGCCGCCCAGCCAGATACCGGCCCTTCTCAGGCGTTTGAAAAGTACGCGTGCCTGCAGCCTAAACCTCACAGAGCAGCGGGGTTCAGAACCGAGCTATGATCTGCGCCCTTATAGTCCGTGGAGCGCCCGGCGTGATGTTGTTGTTGTTGTCCGCCGTGGAGATGTATTGCCGGTCGAACAGGTTCTCGATGTTGATCTGAGCGCGGACCGACTCGCTGATCTGGTAAAACAGTCCCAGGTCGATCCGGGTATATCCCGGCAGGCGGACCGTATCGTCCGAGGCTGCGAACGTGTGCGAGTAGTTCAGGATGCCGACCCCAACGGAGAACTCGCGCGTCACGTCGAACTTGTTCCAAAGCGTGAAGGCGTTGAACGGCACCAGCCCGACCGTGTTGCCAGCCACAATTACGGCTGAGGTGGCGCTGGCGATGCGCGCATCGGTGAAGGCGTAGCCGCCAGCGATCTGCCACCAATCGGTGACGTAACCGTTGGCACCGATCTCAAAGCCCTGCGTGTTGGTTTTACCCGACAGGATAAAAAAGCCGGGGTTGTTGGGATCGGCAAGACGCTGGTTGTACCTGTCCAGGTTGTAGGCCGCGGCCGTGAGCTGGAAGCGCGGATTGACGTCGTACTTGATGCCGACTTCTGTGTTCTCGAACTGCTCCGGCTTAGCGATGACCAAGCCGGGGGTGAAGGCACCGATCTGGTCACCCGAGGAAGGTAGATAGGAGACGCTGTAGCTCGTGTAGAGGGCGAGGTTCGGCAGCGGCTTCAGCACGAGACCGGCGCGGGGGGAGATCGGATCGTCTATGCGGTTGTTGGTCAGCATCGTGCGGCGGTCGGTGGACGCGAAGTCGAAATGATCGTAACGCAGGCCGCCGACGAGCTGCAGCCAGTCGGTGATATCGATTTGGTCTTGGGCGTAGACTGCTGCAACACCGAGGTTGTAGCGTGAATTGGCATCCGTCGTGCCGTTGTTGCGCAGGGTCGTGGGCGCGAAAGTCAGCGGGCGAAGCGGATTGACCACGACGCTGCTCGCAAGGCTGTTCCCGAAAAACAGGGACTGCCTGTAGGCCAGCCCCTCTTGATAGCCGAGTTCGAACCCACCCAGCAGCGTGTGCTTAATATCGCCGGTCAGGAATTTGTAGGTGAAGTCGTTCTGGCTGAAGTAGTTCGTCCGCGGCGTGTCGTTGCGGTACCCGGTGATTGTCACGGCGTTTCCGGCCGCGTTCACGGCGCTACCGGGAAGCGTGTTGACGTAGTACCGGTCATAATCCGCAAAACGTAGCTGGCTGTGCATCTCGACGCCCGAGTTGAACTGGTGATCGAGCTGCACGGTGGCGATGTTGGCATCGACATTTGTGAAGTTGACGTTCGGATTGCCGAAGAAGGTCCGGATGTTATCACGGTACCGGTAAGGGCGGCCGAACTGCGAGGGGATACCCCGGTCGGGGAAGCGTTGATCGTGGAAGTATTCGTAAGAGAGCTTCAGCGTCGTCTGCGGGTCGATGAGGAAGGTGGCGGTCGGATTGACGCCGTAGCGGGTCAGGTCGCCGAACTGGCGGTAGGTCCCCGAGTCCTCGAACACGCCGTTCAGGCGGAAGAAGACGCTGTCGCTGATCCGATCGCCGACATCGACGGCGACGCGCTTGTCCCCAAACTGCCCGCCGCCGGCCACGATCTCCCGCACGCGGTAGCCGTCCGCCTCCTTGAGAACGCGGTTGATTACGCCACCGCCACCACCGCGGCCGAAGATGAGGGAGTCCGGTCCCTTTAGAACTTCGATGCGTTGGATGTTGTATAAGTCACGAAAGTACTGAACGTCGTCGCGGATACCGTTGATGTAGAAGTCCGCGCTGGTGTTCTGGCCGCGGATGAGCACTTGGTCGCGGTTGCTCTCACCCTGCGCGGGGATCAAGCCCGGCACGAAGCGCAGCTGCTCGGTCAGGTTCTGATAATTCTGATCCAAAAATTGCTCCCGCGGGATGATAGTGATCGATTGCGGGATGTCGATGACCGGCGTGTTCGTCTTAGTCGCACTGCGCGTTTGCTTGGTCAGATACCCGACAGTGACGCCACCCTGCGGCTCCGGGCGCTCGCCTGAACTCTCGACTGTGAGTTGGTCCAGCGTTACGGCCTCGGCTAGTTCGACTGGAGCTACATCTCTTTGTGCATGCGCGGCCGTTGCAGATAAAGTGCTAGTCAGCACAAGCCCGAGAAAATGAAACCTGAAAGTCCTGCCCATCATTCACTCCGCGGCTTCGCACGAAAGCCGGCACGCCCCGAAATCTGCTCGAATTCGGACGAGGAGTTACGAGAGAGACACAACGCGGATCAAGACTTAATCCCACGCCAAAGGAGCGATGTTTCTGTGACTAATTTTAGAATTATTCTGATATTTAAGGCATCTCACTGAAAGGCATCACTATCGCGTTTTGATATTAAGTTAGATCAGTTAAGATCTGGAAATATCCGGTGCCGGACGTTGCGGATCGGCAACATGCCGGATGTGAACGGTTGCACCCTTGGGATCCGCTACAGTTCCGCGCTTGGTCAAACTGCCCTGGTAATACCGAGCTTCCCCATCCATTACCGGAACGCGAGTACCGCCCTGGCGCACCTGAACGGGCGCGTGGATACGATACGAGTAAATTGCGAGGGTCCAGTTCCGGAAGGCCAGAGTTGAATTCCACTCCCGAGCGGCAGTGGAGTGTTGGCTACCGATGGCTGCCTTCAGGAAGCGCTGACAGCCGCCTGCTCGTCTGACATAGGTCGAGAACGGGACGGACGCTTCGTTCCGGCCAATGACTGGGCATTCTAACCTGGACCGCATCGGCGTCGGTTGAGAGGTGATCCGGTCCCAAGCGTTCGAGGATCTGTTAGCAGGTCCTCTTCCTGCTCGACTCGATTTCTTGGTTGACCCGACGGGCGAACCCGCTCAAAGGACTATCCGTCGCGAGACGTGCGGGCATTGCTCCGTTTCAGCGCTTCCCCGAGTTCCGTCCGGTCCCCTGCCGCTCCCTGCCGCCAGGCTGGGCGTTCGCGCGTGTCCGGTCGTTCGACTGATCCCCGCATAGGATCCGCCCGGCCGCGTCAGTGCCTTCGTCCGCGCCACGCACGGCGCCCGTCCGACTCCGTCCCCAACGGTCATCTGGGGTCCGGCTTCCGTCCGCGCGCCGACGTACGGCCCGCACGAACCCTCCCCACGGAATCCAGCCTCCAGAGGCAACCCCCATGTCCTACACCGCATTCGGGCAGAACGACCCGATGGCCGTGAAGCTGTGGAGCAAAAAGCTCGCGGCCGAGGCCAACAAGTCCATCGACATCGATCCCCTGGTCGGCACCGGCGACGACGCCGTGATCCAGGAAAAGACGGAGACCAAGAAGGGCAACGGCGATCAGGTCACCTTCGGCCTGCGCATGCAGCTTCGCGGCCCGGGCTGCTCCTCGTCCGATGTGGCAGAGGGCAACGGCGAGCAGATCGGCATCAACTCCGACAAGGTCACCATCGACGAACTCGGCGAGGTCGTCGGCGTGAAGTCGGAGAACACAATCGACCAGCAGCGCGTGCCGTTCAACCTGCGCGAGACCGCCCGCGCCGGCATCGCCGACTGGTTCCAGACCCGCCGCACGGTCTGCTTCTTCAACCACGTCTGCGGCTTCACCCCGGCCAACCAGCTCACCGGGGCCAAGAAGTTCACCGCCAACAACGCCGTCACTCCGGCGACCGCGGGCCGCATCTTCCGCCCGAACGCCCGCGCCAACGATGCCGCGCTGACCTCGGCCGACATCTTCACCCTAGACCTGATCGACAAGGCGGTCGAGCTGGCCAAGACCGGCGGCGTGAACCGCAAGGTCATGATCCGTCCGGTCGTGGTCAACGGGCGCAAGCTCTACGTGATGAACCTGGCCAGCGAGCAGATCACGTCGATCCGCACCAATACCAGCGTCGGCCAGTGGCTCGACATCCAGAAGGCCGCGATGGCCGGCATGCAGTCGAGCAAGAGCCCGATCTACACGGGTGCCCTGGGCGAATATAACGGCGTCGTGCTCCGTGAGGCGCAGGACGTTACGCAGGGCGTCTCGGCCGACGGAACGACCGCTGTGCCGCTCACCCGCCGCGCGGTGCTGCTCGGCGCCCAGGCGGCGACCATCGCCTACGGCAAGGCCGGTGGCGACACCCGGTACCGCTGGAACGAGGAGTTGCTCGACCACAAGCGGAACCTCGAGGTCTCGGCCTGGGCGATCTGGGGCCTGAAGAAGACGACCTTCAACGGCGACGACTTCGGCACGATCGTCATCCCGACCTACGCCAAGCCCGCCGACGCCTGATCGGCTGCCGCTTCAGCCTGATGGCTGACCCGGGCCGGGGCCTCGCGCTCCGGCCCGCCGCTCCTCCCTGCCTGTCCCGAACCCGGAGGCCACCGTGCCCACCAACGTCATCCCGGTGCAGCCGCCCGCGCGCGAGCTGCGCGAGCAGGTCTCGCACACCATCCGAAAGACCGTGAACTTCGCCAACGGCGCCTTCGTCATGCCGGCGTCCCTCCCGGCCGGGCCTGGATGATCCCAACGGCGTTCGGGCTGTGCATGCTGCACTTCGGCGCGATCGTCCTCGACAGCACCTTCCGGTTCAACTGGCAGGTCGCGAAGCTGCCGGCGCCGTACGAAGCGATGGAGAACGCCATCGTGCTCTCGGTGATCGGCGTCGCTGGTATCGCGCCAACGGTACGGCGGTTCTTCGGCCGATAGCCCCTCATCCACTGAACGCAACTCTGCTTGTCTCTCACCAGAGGCCGGTTCGCTTAAAACAACGCCCTCTCTCGTTCGGAAGAGGGTGCCTGGGGCCAGCCGCCATGTCCGACGAGAAGCCCCGCCGCCGCCGTCGGCCGGCCTTGCCGCGCAAGAGCCTCGACCTGATCGCGGAGGGTGTCGCTGTGCGCGTGCCTCCTCCAACCCCTCCTAGCCTGGGCGAAGGCCTCCTCGTTCGCGCTCGCACCCCAAGGACAGCCTTTGCCATGCCTCCCGGTCACGACGGCGCAGACAACAACCCCGAAATGCGCATCCTGATCGCCCTCGCGCGCATCGAGGAGCGGCAGACCTCACTCGTCGAGGCCAACAAGTCGGCCCAGACCGCAGCGGAGGCCCGGCACACCAGCATCATGCAGGCGATCGCGACCTTCGTCCCCCGCTCGGAGATCGAGAAGGACAACCGGGCGATTCATGAGCGCATCGACGCCGTCGAGGAGCGGTTCGAAAAGCGGTTCGACACGATGGACAAGCGGGTCTGGAGCGCTCTCGCTGGGGCCGTCGGTGCGTTCGGGACCGTGATCCTCACCAAGGTCGGCCTGATGCACTGATCGATTGCGGTTGACCTAAGAGTCCACGGCCCGGGCGCCCAGGCTTCAGCTGGGGCGCCATTCGTCGTGTCAGGCGGCCGGAACCCCGCGTCCTCCCGCGCGTAGACCAATCCCCCAGGCACGACCCTCTTAAACCGCCCGGATCCGGCCGCGGCGGTTTTTTCGTGCTTGGCTAGTCTTCGGCCTCGGCCAGATCGTTGTCGGTGATCACGCCACCGGCCCCGCCAGCCTCTTCGTTCTTGCGGTTCTGGAGGGCTTGGAGAGTTTCCGAGGGCAGGTAAGCCGCCTGCCGAGCCCCGCGCTCAGTTGCATAGAACCCTGGCAGCCAGCCGCGTTGATCGGCCACGACGAAGCCGCCGTCACGCTGATGGACCTTGATCATCTGCCGTTCTCCAGCCCCGCCGCGCGGAGCTATTCGTTAATAGTCGCCCGTTATGCGAGCTGCGGGTTCGGCCTGTCCCCTCAAAGCGCCGAGCCCGAGAAGCCCGTCCGGCCCAGCGCCGCGGTGGGCTTTCTTCTGCGCTCAACGGCAGCCCCTGCCAGCCTGACGACCTCGAAGGTATCCGCGCGCATCCGCCAATCGGCGATACTAGCGGCCTCGCAGAACAGCAATTTGGCAGTATCGGCCGCGGCTTCTCCCGAGCAGGCGGACACGACGGCCTGCTGCTGCACGGCGCGGTGATCATGGCCGCGACAATCGAGAACGAGCTTGTGGAAGGTCACGAGGAAGGTGCGCATGTCTCAGCTCCTCTCTCGAGTTGCCGCCGACCTTAGGCCGTAGCGGCGGTGGAGCGACGGCGGGGGCGGAAGGCCGCGCGTTGAGCACTCAAACGGGCCGCCCACCGCAGCAGGACAGCCTGTAGTGACGCAAGGAATGTGCCGAACTCCTCTGTTCCGGCCAGATAAGCAGTTAACCTGGTTGAATACACCCTTTTCCGTCCGTATTCGTAAAAAAACATGGCGAAATGATATTCTGTGCTGCTGTCGAATACAGCTTTGCCGTTAGCTAAGCTGCGATCAGCTCTGCCGTATCGAGTTTATTCATAACCCAAGTCAAATGGATGATRCATAACAGACGAAATGATTATAGTTTTCCGCCCTTGATTCGCATGGGAGGTGCATATGTGTGATCTTTCTCGCGTCGATATATATTGCAATGAAGCTAGGAATATTGTTACGCATGCCGAGGAAATCKTTCAAAATCTGAGCAGTACCGGTGCCTGCGAAGGCCACAATTTAATGGCGGCTCAATATATCGCTGCGCTTGAGCGCCTAGCCCGAATTCTTGAAAGGCATCGCAGGCACGCTGCTTTCGATCCGCCTCCCTACAGCGTGGATCGGCCTGCTTCCGTCAAACGCAACCGGTGGTTCGCTATCTCGCTGCGCCCAGGAGGCAGAGCTCGCGCCCTTGAGGCGTCTGCCTGACCGTTTGAGAACTGTCTCTGAGTCTGGATGATGCCCCACTGCCTGATAGGATGTGCTTGTGTGACGCCGAGCACATTCTGTCGTGCGGCACTGGGATAAGAATACTCCATGCCGTAAAATACGTTGCAGTCCTGAAGGACATTCGCCATGCCCCGGATGAGGCACATAGCTGAGGCTGCGACCTTCGCAGTAGGCGCCGCTGCGGCAGCTGCGGCCGGCCAAATTCTGCTGCTGCCTCAGGTTCACGCGTGGGAGGCCGAGCTCATCGTGGTGATAATGCGCGAGCTGCCGCGGTTGTGAGTTGTCCTACAAAGCACCCGCCCGGTCCGCCGGCGCGGGCTTTTTCGCTCACGCCGGCGCCTCAGCCGGCTCCTACCGTTGCGGTAGAAGGTGTGACTTGAGGGCGAAGCGGACCGCCTGGCGATAATTGAGCCCCGCAATCAACTCCTGCTCGCCAAAATAGATAGCAAACGTGCCATCATGGACTTCCAGCAGTCGCAGCATTTGGGTCTCCTGTAAGTTCAATACAGGATAAATGAGGGCGCCGAAAACTGGTTCCAGGGCGATCGACGCGCACCCGAATGGACCGCCGCCACCGCCCTGTAATCGCGCTGACCATCTTGCCAGCGAGCCAAGTTGCGTATCGCCTCGGCTCGGCTCACACGCTGGTGAGATCGGACGATCCCCCGCCCCGTGAGCAGATCGGGGCGGGGGCGAGGGTGTAGAACCACGGGCCGCCGATGGGGAAGGCGGATTGGATCGCGTCTCCTCTACGGTGGAGGCAAACCATGGGCGGGCGCAAAATTGCGCATCTGGCCATCCACTACGCTGCGATGCGCTGAGATCCGGGCCATCTCAGCCTCCAGTTCCGCGAGCGACACCTCTACACCGTTGGCAGCCAGATCGGCTTGGACGCGCTCCAGCAGCGCAGCTGGCTTCAATCCTTCAATCCTTGCGGCAATCAGTGCCTGGGCATAGGCCTCTGATGTCAATCCATCCAGGCCAAGCATGCGTATGGCCAAGTCAGCGACGGCTCGGATGGCGGCGATGTGGTTCGTAAACCTCATCTCTTCGCCATGCATATAGATAAGCTCGGCCGCGCGCTCGCGTTCCTCGAATGACCTCAGCATGGCTAGGCCCTCATTGAGCTACAACCAACACTCATACGCTCATTTTTCCGCTCCGCAATATTGGCAAATATTCTCAATTGCGGTCAAAACAGGGCAGGAGTGAGCGGATCTTCGGAGGCTGCCGGCCGGTTTAATACGCAAGACAGGCTCAATCAGAGGAGGGGTACCATGAATATACGCCAGCCGCCGATACTGAAGGCTATCTCTGAAGGGGCTCGCGCTCGCGCAATCGGCCGCCCGAAGGATGCATGCCCGTACCCGGCCAATTCACCTGAGCGGAAGGCGTGGCTGGAAGGCTATGACGGCAAACCGAACGAAGACGGGCCTGACCTACCGATGGCTGACGCCTGACCAACGCGCGACACTCGGCGCTGTACCTACCTCGCCAACATTCAAGACCTCCCGCCCGCCTTCACCTCCCAGATCGAGCTCCTGTCCGAGCACGCCTCGCCGTGCCGGGGTCTTGCGGCAGATCAAGGACGAGCAGCACGAAATCCGTCACGGCAAAAGGCTAGCTGGAACGGGGTAGGCGCCGCTCAACCTCCTCACGATGCGCCTTGGGCCAATCCACGTAAGCTGCCGCCCCCGCGAAAACCGGCGGCGGGCTGGCTGACAGGACGTTCAGACGCTTGGCGCTGCCGCGCTACGCCAGCGGCGGCCGGGTCCGCGCGCTCCAGTCCTTGGCCCGCGCCCATTCTCGACCAACACCTCAATCACCGCGTCGGGATCGGGCGCCTCAACCATGGGCCGGGTGCGATCCCGCCCGGCACGCCGTCGGCCCAACCGCCGCCCGGATTGCGCGCGTCCTCAGCGTTGCGCACCATCCGCACGACGTGCCGCTTGCCCGAGCGCATCTCGATCACGACCTCGGCCGCGCTCAGGATCATGCTGACGCCGTGATCGTAGGCCCAGAGCCAATAGGGGGTCTGCCGCTTCTTGTCCCGGCCGGCCAAGTCGACGGCCTCGCGCAGGACGAGCCGGAGGCGGTGCTTCCCGTCGAGCTGATCCTGGAGCAGCTTGTGCACCACGCGGCCGGCGGTGATGTAGGCCGAGCCGCCCAGGCTGTCCTCGTGGATTCGCGGGTGGTAGTCGTCCGGCGTTACCTCTCGCCAGGGCGGCGGGGCGGCCGTCACTTCCTGGTCGTGCTCGACCAGTCCGCGGCTCGCGGCGAGGCGCCACAGGTCGTCATCCGAGAAGATCAGGTTGCCGATCTGCCAGTGCTCCCACTCGTCGCCGATCGGAACGACGGGGATCTTGGCAGCCACCAGCGCGTCGACGGCCTCCATGATCGGATCGGCTTCCTGCCAACGAATCGGGTGATGGCCATCCCTCATGGGGCGAGGCTACTGCGACCGGTTGTAGAGCGTCTACGCCGACGCTGCCGCCAGCAGGCAGTTGCGCGCCGTTTCCAGTCTTTCGTCATCCGACCGCTCTGGCATGTCGGCAGCAATCCTCGCGACGATCTCCCGCGTGGCGGCCTCGTCCAGGCCGAGCCCGCGTGCGAATCCGTCCATGCGCCGCATCATGTGCTGGATCGCGGCCCGCGCGTGCTGGGTCTCAGGCGAGTCGCTCATGGCTCTTCCTGCCACCGCCGTGCCGCTTCGGCCGCTTCCTCATCAACTTGTGCAGCCATGGTCTCGATCACAGCGGCCAAAGCCTTGGCCGCTTCGCCATGCTGCTGCGCGCCAGTCCCGACAGTTCGGCAGAAGCGGGCGGCGTGCCTGAGCCCTTCAGCGTGCGCGGTGTCGAGTGCCATCAGCACGGCGTTGACCACGCTGTCCCGCTCGGCTTTGTCACCCTTCAGGTGGGGCAAGAGCAACGCCACGAGCTGGACCTTCCACTCCGCCCGCGCCTCTGGAGTGTTGGTGCTCATCCCTTGACCGGGTGCGCCAGCAGGATCGCGGTCCGGACCATGTTCCGCTTCCAGGCCGACTTGTTGGTAGTCAGCGCCTCGGCCGCGCGTTCGTTCGTCCGTAGCGTCTCGACGAGGTCGAGGGTCCAGCCTTTCGCGAGCGGGCACGATTCGGTGGCGAGATCCGTGAGCACCGCGTCGACCTCCTGGTCGCTGACCTCGGCGGCCTTGCGCAGCTCGGAGACGGTCGGGTTTGACGCCATGATGCACCGCAGCGAAACCGCGTTAGCATCCCGATAAACGTCCCGGCGCGGTGTACCGGTCGTTCAGGGGCGGTGCTAAGTCTCGGGAAAGATTGGTCGGAGTGGCAGGATTTGAACCTGCGACCCCCACGTCCCGAACGTGGTGCGCTACCAGACTGCGCTACACTCCGAAGGCTGGGCGGCATGTCTGCCAAGCCCGGCGAGCGGGTGTATAGCCGCGCCTTTCCCCCACCGCAAGCGCGGTGTTGAGCCTTTCAGCGGAGTTGATCGGGCCAGTCATCGGGAAGCCTCCGCAGAGCGATCGCCGCCTCGGCGGATCGGACCGCCACCGTGGCGGCATGGTCGGCGCCGCAGTCGACATCCGCCAAGCTCCAGGAACCGTCCAGCGTCTGGGGATCGCCTCCCGGCATCCGCAGCAGGCGCGGGCGTGCCGGTGGAACGCTGACGCTAAAGCGATCGAGGGGGAGCGACAGCCCGCTGCCGAGCGCCTTCACCACGGCTTCCTTGCGAGTCCACAAACCGAAGAAGACCCGTTCGACGGCGCTCCGCGGCGTGTCAGCCAGCGCGGAGACCTCATCGGCGGAAAAATGCGCCCGTGCGATCCGCAGTGCGTCCGGCATCGTTCGCACGGCCTCGACGTCGACGCCGATGGGCCTCCCTTGCGCGAGCCCGATCAGCGCCCGCGCTCCCGAATGCGACAGGTTGAAGGTGACACCGCCCCGCGCCGCCCCCGCGAGATCCGGCTTACCGGCGGGTCCCGTGTCGAATTGCAATCCCGCCGGCGCAAGACCGAGGGCTTCACCGAGAATGAGACGGAGCGCCGCGTGGCTGGCGACGAACCGCGCCCGATCCGCCGATCTCACAAAGCGGTCGGCACGCCTGCATTCGGCACTGTCGAGGAGGGTCGAACACCGGTCGAGCCTACCGGGTGAGAGGTCGAGGTCGACGATCCAGACCTGAGCCGCGCTCATGCGACACCTCGCGAGGACGAGAAGCCGGGTCTAACCTCGGGCAGGTGGTGCGGCACGCGAGCGGATCCGATCGGAACGGCATGGGTAGCATCGAGGTTCGGCGCACTGGCGGCAAGGATTGCGCGGCTTGACGACACCGAATGCCGAGAGTCTGCGCATCGGCGTCTCCGGCAGGCTCAGTCTCGCCACGCGGCCTGCCCGTTACGCCGTCTTCTTCGCCACGTATGTCTATCAAGGTCTCATCGCAGGGTTTTCGCTGACCGCGCTGGCGAACCACCTGGCCGCACGGGGCGCCTCGTCGGCTGAGGTCGGGTTTCATTTCGCCCTGGCGGGACTGCCCTGGACTCTGCAGCCCCTGATCTGGGGGCCGTGGGTGGACCGATCCCGCGACACGCGGATGGGTCGGCGCCGACCCTTCGCGGTGGCGGCGCTCCTCGGCTGTCACCTGATGCTCGCGCTGCTCCTGGTCGTCGGACCCGGCGAGATCGGGATGCTGGGGTTGATCTTCCTGCTCCACAGCCTGTTCGCGGCGCTCCTCGACACGGTCTGCGATCGTATGATCATGGATCACGTCCCGGCCCATGAACTCGGCCGGGTCAGTGCGTGCACCCGAGCCGGCTTCGTCTCCGGCACCAGCCTCAGCGCGGCACTCTTCGGCTGGACGCTCGCGACCTACGGATTCGGCGCGAGCGTGCGCTGGCTGCTCGTCGCAGCAGCGATCGCGGGTCTGCCGATGCTGCTGATCCGCGAGGCCCCGGCGGATGCCCTCCTGTCCTTCCGCCGCCGCGGTCCGGACACGCGACGCATCCCTCTCGGGCGCTTCCTGCGACGGCTCGTCATCGCCCTGCGGCGACCGGGAGCGCTGCGGCTGCTTGTCCTGTGCTTCACGCTGGACGGGGCGCTCGGCCTGTTCGAATTGCCCTTCTCAATCGACCTCCTCCAGCGCCAGGGCTGGGAGTCCGCAGACCTGTCGCGCCTCCAAGCCATTCTGACGCTGGCAAGCGGTACGGTCGGCGCCGTCTCGCCCCTGCGCGCCCTTCTCCTGTGGAGCGGCGTCGCCTTCGCTCTGGCGGGAGGGCTGATCGGCGCGGACTGGGTCGGAGCCGCGGGGCCGGTGATCCTGGCGCTGACCAGCGTGCTGCCCGGCCTGCTCATCGTGGCCCTGATGCCAGCCCTGCTCCAGGCGAGCGGCGGCCGCGCCGGCGCGGCCACGCAGTTCGAGGTGTACATGGCCGCCATGAATCTCGGCTCGGTCGCAGGCACCGCGATCGCCGGCTGGCTCGCTCCGGTGCTGCCGCTTCACGGAATCGCGGTCCTTGTCGCCGCAGTGTTCGTCGCCGCCTTCAGGGTGGCCGGACGCGGCGATCTGCTCAGCGGAAGGGCTGAGGTAAGCGGGGACTGCGCGCTACCGCCTGCTCCCGCGCGGCCCCCGATGCGCTAGAACCCCCGCATGGCCGCCACGAAATCCGACCCGTTCGAACTCGACCTCAGCGCCGAGCAAGCGCGTAGCGAGCACGCGCGCGTGTCGGAGGCGATCCTGGAAGCCGACCGGCTCTACTATCAGGAGGACGCCCCCGAGATCTCGGATGCGGAATACGACCGCCTCCGTCGCCGACTGGAGGATCTCGAAACCCGCTTCCCCGACCTCGCCGGAACCGTCGCGGCCAGCACCGCGGTCGGAGCCAAGCCTTCGGAAAAATTCGCGAAGGTGCGGCACGCCGTGCCGATGCTCTCGCTCGGCAACGCCTTCGACGACGCCGAGGTGGCCGAGTTCGTCGCCCGCGTGCGCCGCTTCCTCGGCTGGCCGGAGGATGCGGCACTGGCCTTCACGGCCGAACCGAAGATCGACGGCCTGTCCCTGTCGCTGCGCTACGTCAACGGACGGCTCGACACCGCCGCCACCCGCGGCGACGGCGAGGTCGGCGAGAACGTCACCGCCAACGCCCGTACCGTGCAGGACATCCCCGCGAGGCTCGCGGGCTCAGGATGGCCGGAGATCTGCGAGGTGCGCGGCGAGGTCTACCTGTCGCACGCCGATTTCGCCGCCATCAACGCCCGGCAGGACGCGGCCGGCAAGCCGGTCTTCGCGAACCCGCGCAACGCGGCCGCGGGCAGCCTGCGCCAGCTCGATCCCGCGATCACGGCGTCCCGGCCGCTGAAGTTCTTCGCCTATGCCTGGGGTGAGCTGTCGGCGTCGATCGCGGAGACCCAGACCGGCGTCCTCCAGCGCTTCGCCTCCTGGGGCCTTCCGGTGAACCCGCGCACCGAGACCTTCACCGACACGGAGGCGATGCTCTCCCATTACCGCCGGATCGAGGCCGACCGGGCCGGGCTCGGCTACGACATCGACGGTGTCGTCTACAAGGTCGATGATCTCGGGTTGCAGAAGCGGCTCGGCTTCGTCTCGCGCTCGCCCCGCTGGGCGCTCGCCCACAAGTTCGCCGCCCAGGAGGCGACGACGATCTTGGAGGACATCGTCATCAATGTCGGCCGCACCGGCTCGCTGAACCCGCTCGCCAAGCTGCGGCCGGTGACGGTCGGCGGCGTGGTGGTGTCCAACGCGACCCTGCACAACGAGGGCTACGTGAAGGGCGTCAGTGCCGATGGCGAGTTCATTCGTGAGCCCATATCCGAGAGGATCAGCGCCGATGGTGAGCCGGTCCGCAAACCCCGCGACATCCGCGTCGGCGATACGGTCACGGTGGTCCGAGCCGGCGACGTCATCCCCAAGGTCATGGATGTCGACCTGTCGAAGCGGCCGGTCAACTCGAAGCCCTACGCGTTCCCCGAGACATGCCCGGCCTGCGGTAGCCGCGCCGTGCGCGCCGTCAACCCGCGCACCGGACGCCCCGACGCGGTGCGCCGCTGTACCGGCGGCCTGATCTGTCCGGCACAGGGCGTGGAGCGGCTCAAGCACTTCGTGTCGCGCAACGGCTTCGACATCGAGGGTTTCGGCGAGACCTACATCGAAGTCCTGTTCGAGGCCGGTCTCGTGCACCAGCCCGCCGATCTGTTCCGCCTCGACTTCGACCGTCTGAAAACCGCCGTCGTGGCGCGACGCGAGGCACTGTCGGCCGAGCGGCGTGCGGAATCCGGAGCGTCGGAGCCTTCCAGGAAGACGGCCAAGAAGAAGGGCGAGGAGGACGACAAGGCGATCAAGAATTTGCTCGCCGGCGTCGAGGCGCGCCGCACCGTGCCGATGAATCGGCTGCTCTTCGCCCTCGGTATCCCGCAGATCGGCGAGGCCACCGCCAAGGCGCTGGCGAAGCGCTTTCCCGACATGCCGGCGCTCGTCGCGGCCGTCCGGGAGGCTTCCGCCGTGCAGCCGGGTTCCGACTGGATCGAGCTGACCGCCGTTCCGCGGGTTGGCGGCACCACCCGGGATCGCCTGCTCGATCTCGGCTTCCCGGCAGACGAGGCGACGCCGCCCAAGGAACGCGCGCGGCTCAGCGGGATCCAGCGCGAGAACCTGCTCGCCCATTATGGCGATGCCGATGCCGTGCGCGCCGCGATCGCGCGGGCCGCCGGACAACGGCCCGGAGATGCCTACCGGATCTTCTCCGACGACGGGGAGATCGGCCCAGTGGCGACCGACGCCCTGATCCTGTTCTTTTCCGAACCGCATAACGCCGACGCCGTCGCCGCGCTGCTCGACGAGGTCACGGTCGAGCCGATGGAGCAGGCTGCGGCCTCTTCGGCCTTCGCGGGCAAGACGGTCGTCTTCACTGGGTCCCTCGAGAAGATGACGCGCAACGAGGCGAAGGCGGTGGCCGAGCGCCTCGGCGCCAAGGTTTCGGGATCCGTCTCGGCCAAGACGGATCTCGTCGTGGCCGGTCCGGGAGCGGGCTCGAAGTTGAAGGACGCGGAGAAGCACGGCGTCCGTGTCGTGTCGGAGGACGACTGGCTCGGGATGGTGGCGCAGGGTTGAAGCCCGAGTCCCGGCGGCTTAGACCTGCGGGAGAACGCCCCGAGAACTCACACCCGGCAGGGTTGATCCGCGATGACGGTCCTGGCCCTCGACTTCGAGACGGCCAACGAGCGGCGTGACAGCGCCTGCGCGGTCGGTCTCGCCTGGATCGCGGACGGGCGTGTGGTGCGACGGGAGAGCCACCTGATCCGTCCGCCCGAGATGCGCTTCGCGCCGGGCAACATCCGGGTCCACGGCATCCTGCCGGCTGACGTCGCCGACAAGCCGGACTTTGCCGCCGTGATGACGCCCTATCTCGGCGATCTGACGCGCGGGCTCATCCTGGCGCACAACGCGAGCTTCGATATCGGCGTCCTGCGCGCCGGCTTGGCGCGGGCCGGCGTTCCGGTGCCGGATCTCGCGTATCTCTGCACGGTCCAGGTGGCGCGCCGGGTCTTCCCGGCGCCCGAGGGCTGTGGACTCGGCAAGGTCGCTCGGCGCCTCGGCATCCGCTTCGAGCATCACGATGCCGGCGAGGACGCCTATGCCTGCGCGGAGATCGCCCTCGCCGCGATGCGCGAGCGGGCCGCCGTGGACGTGCACGGGCTCGCCGCCTCGATCGGCCTGCCGATCACGCGGGCGACCGGCGGCCCGGCAAGGCCCCGCCCTGCGCCGGGGGCGATCAGCGGGCGGGCGATGGCCGCCGTCCCGGCCGCACCCACGGCCCTGCGCTTCGCCGTGCGCGGATCGACCGGGAACCGGTATCACGTCAGCCTGGAGGAACAGGCGGGCGGCCCGCAGCTGCGCTGCACCTGTACGGCCGGTCGCTTCGCGATGCGCTGCCGCCACGTGAAGGCCTTGGAGGTCGGCGACATCACCGACCTGCTGTCGGACAACGCCGGCGACGTCGTACTCCTCGCCCGCATGCTCGGCCGCACGACACGAGTCGCGGGCGCGGCCTGACACGGGTCAGGGCGTATCGAGAAGGGCGCCAAAGACCGCCACGGCCTGGACGACGTCCGCCTCCGTGATGTGCCGGTGCGTGACCAGACGCAGGCGCGACGCGCCGAGCGGCCGGGTGCGGATCCCGGCCGCTTCGAGATCGGCAACCCAGTGGGTGCTGTCGCGCCCGCTTCCTCCGAGATCGACCTGCACGATGTTCGTCTGCGGACGGTTCGCCGACAGGCGCGGCCGCAACGCGTTCAGCCCGTCACTCAGTTGCCGCGCCCGCGCGTGATCCTCCCCGAGTCGAGCCCCCATGACGGTGATCGCCTCGAGCCCGGCTGCCGCCACCACCCCGACCTGCCGTTGGGTTCCGCCGATCATCTTGCGCAGGCGTCGCGCCGCTGCAATGACCGGCCCGCTGCCGGCGAGCACCGCGCCGACCGGGGCGCTGAGGCCCTTCGACAAACAGAGCGATACCGTGTCGACATGGGCGGCGAGATCGGCAGGTGGGGCGCCGAGATGCGTCGCCGCGTTGAACAGGCGCGCGCCGTCGAGATGGACCGGAATGCCGTGTGCGCGGGCGAGGCCGGCCACCGCCTCCATATGGGCCGGCGAAAGGACCGTGCCCCCGGCGGCGTTGTGGGACGTCTCCAGCCCGATCATGGCCGTCCGGAGGGGGCTCGCCCCCGGATGAAGGGCGTCCTTGAGCCGGTCGAGGTCCATGGCGCCGTCGGTGCCGGCGATGCCGAGAAGGAACGTCCCGGTCAGGGTGCCGGCTCCGCGCTCGGTGTTGACCATGTGGGCCTGGGCTTCGAGTAGGATCTGCTCGCTGCGCTGGACCTGGGCCAGGATCGCCAGAAGGTTGCCCATCGTGCAGCTCGGCACGAACAGGCCGGACTCCTTGCCGAGGATCGCCGCGGCGGTCTCTTCCAGCTCTCGCGCGGTCGGGTCGGCATCGAGTCCGTCATCGCCGAGCGGCGCGGAGCGCATGCGCGCGTACATGGCCTCGGTCGGGCGCGTGACCGTGTCGCTGCGCAGGTCGACGGCAGCCGGTGCTCCGCTGTTTCCAGTCAGATCGTTTCGCATCGCGATCCCAACAGCTCACCCCCTTGCTCAGACGCCGTCACCGCGTTCCTGCGCCTGCGCCCGAGGTCCTTGTCGACGCACCGCTCCAACCTTCGCTGAGGCTTTCGTTCGAAGCGCGGCGCTAGCGGTAGGCGGCCTCGTCGCCGGAATCAGTGGGATTGGCCAGGGCGCGCTTCAGGACGGCGCTCATCGGCAATTCGAGATTGATGCCCTTGGGCGGGATCGGCTGCTCGAAGTAGCGGCTGTACAGCCGCGCGACGGTCCCGTCCTGGATCAGCTCGACCACCGCCTTGTCGACAGCGGCCTTGAAGTCCCCATCGTCCTTCGGCTCGAGGATGCCGTAGGGGGCGAACTCCAGTCCCCTGGTGCCGATCTTGTAGTCCCCAGGCCGCTTGGCTCCCGCGACCGTGGCATGTGCCAGGGCATCGTCGTTGATCGCCCCGGCGGCGCGACCCGTCTCGACGAGCAGGAACACCTCGGCGGTGTCCTTGGCGGGCATCACCTGAATGTCGAGCTTGTCGCGCACGTTGATCCGCGTGGCGACGCGCTGGGTCTCCCCGCCCGCCTGGGCCGAGATGGCCCTGCCGCGGAACGTGGCGATGTCCTCCACGTCGACCGGGGTGTCCTTCTTGGCGACCAGCACCACCTGGGCCACGAAGGTGGTGGGCGCGAACGACACCAGCTTGTGGCGCTCGGGCAGGTTGCTGGCGGTGCCGCATTCCAGATCGATGGTGCCGTTGTTGATCAGCGGGATCCGCGTCGCTGACATCACAGGCACATGCCGCACGTCGAGCTTGGACAGGCCGAGGGCGGATTTGAGCTTCTGAGCGACGTGCTCGCATATCTCCAGGGAATAACCCACCGGCTTGGCGTTTTGATCGAGAAACCCGAAGGGGGGTGACGCGTCCGGAAAGCCGAGGCTGATCTGGCCGCTCGTGCGGATCTTGTCGAGGCGCCCCTCCGCGGACGACGGCGCGGCGAGCGCGATCCAGCAGAGCGAAGCCATCAGAAGCGGTAGCGTCCTCGACACGATCCGTACCCCCTCGTAATGCCGGTATCGGCAATGTTCCGAGTCGCCGCGGCGTCGACTGGTCGGCTTGAAGCATCGCCGACCGATCCTAGGAGCGGCCGCGCGCTGGCGTCCAATGCCGATTCACTGGCCGAATATACGGATCTGATATGGCCGAGCGGCGCATGACCTTCCGGCACATCGAGGCGTTCCGGGCTGTGGTGGCCACGGGGTCGATGACCGAGGCGAGCCGGCGGCTCCACACCTCCCAGCCGCAGGTGAGTCGGCTGATCGCCCAGTTGGAGGCGATCACCGGCCTTCCGTTGTTCGACCGCAGCGGCGGCCGCGTCGTGCCGTCCCTCGACGGCACGCGCTTCCACGCAGAGGTCGAGCGGGCCTTCGTTGGGCTGGCGAGCCTCGAGGCGGCGGCTGCGCGGATCCGCGCCTTCGGTGCCGAACGGCTGCGGGTCGCCGCGATGCCCCGGCTGGCGGGCGGCCTTCTCGCGCGGGCGGTCGTTCGGTTCCGCGCCGAACATCCGGACGTGATCGTGGCGATCCATTCCGGCGACGACGAAACCGTGAACGCGTGGATCGACACGGGTTTCTGCGATGCCGCGCTGACGATGCTCTACGGCCAGGACCCTGACGCGCGTCTCGATCACGTCGAGACGCGGTCCTGCGTCGCCGTCTTGCCGCTGAACCATCCGCTCGCCGCGCAGGACACGCTGAGGCCGGAGAACTTTTCCGACGTGCCGTTCGTCGCCGCTTCGCTCGGGAGCGCCCTGCGGGAACGGACCGACGCGGTTTTCGAATCGGCCGGAATCGCATTGACGATCACGGCCGAAGCGGGGCTCGGCGCGTCGATCTGCACCCTCGTCTCGGCGGGGCTGGGAGTCAGCGTGATGAATCCGCTCGCCGCCCACGAGGAGGCGAAGGTGTCGCCAATCGCGATCCGGCCTTTCGCGCCCGCCCTACCGGTTCACTTCGCACTGCTGTTTCCGCCCGACCACGCCCGTGGACGCCTGATGCGGGCCTTCGGTGCCTGCGCGCGGGCGGTGCTGCTGGAGGAACTCGCAAACCTGCCGGACGCCGCCGATCGGCGCCCGGCGAGCCGACCTCAGGCGGCGCGCTTCCCGGCCTCACCGTAGAAGGTGCCGCCGCGCTCGGCCATGGCAGCCAAGTTGTCGGGCACCCGGAACCGGGGGCCGTGCCGGGACTCCAGGCCCCGCGCGAGGTCGACGAAGGCCGCCGCGCCCATGAAGTCGATGTAGGACAGCGCACCCCCGGTGAACGGCGCGAAGCCGAAGCCGAGGATCGAGCCGACATCCGCCTCGCGCGGATCTGTCACAACGCCCTCGCCGACGGTGCGGGCCGCCTCCAGCGCCTGCACCACCAGAAGCCGCTGCTTCAGCTCGCTGAAGTCGACGGAGTCGGGATCCAGGCGATGGGGCTGCAGAGCCGTCAGACCGGGCCAGAGCCGCTTGGGCGCGCCCTCCGGGTAGTCGTAGAAGCCCTTGCGGTTCTTCCGCCCGAGCCGGCCCTGCGTCTCGACCATCTCGGAGAGGATCGCCTTCTGCGCCGGATCGACGGCCCCCTGCCCCACCTGCGCCTCTGTGGCCTTGGCGATCTTGAGCACGAGGTCGAGGGCGACCTCGTCGTTGAGCGAGAGTGGGCCGACCGGCATGCCGGCCTGACGGCCGGCGCTCTCGATCATGGCCGGCGGGACACCCTCGGCCAGCATCTTGTGGCCTTCAAGGATGTAGGCGCCGACGCAGCGGTTGGCGAAGAAGCCGCGGGCGTCGTTCACGACGATCGGCGTCTTCTTGATCAGCCGCACGTAGTCGAGGGCGGTGGCCAGCGCCGCGTCGCCCGTCGCCTCGCCCTTGATGATCTCGACCAGCATCATCTTCTCCACCGGGGAGAAGAAGTGGATGCCGACGAACTGGGCCGGGCGCTGCGAACTCTTCGCCAGCCCGGTGATCGGCAGGGTCGAGGTGTTGGAGGCGAAGATCGCGTCGGGGCGGATCACCGCCTCGACCTTCCCGATCACCTCGGCCTTCACCTTCGGATCCTCGAACACCGCCTCGATCACGAGGTCGCATTCGGCGAGCGCGCCGTAATCGGACGTCGCCTGGATGCGCCCGAGCAGGGCATCGCGGTCGGCGGTCTTGGCGCGACCCTTGTTGATCTGGCCCGTGATCAGCGTGTGCGCGTAGGCCTTGCCCTTCTCGGCGGCCTCCACCGACTGATCGACCAGCACCACCTCGATGCCGGCCTGCGCGGTGACGTAGGCGACGCCTGCGCCCATGAAGCCGGCGCCGATCACGCCGACCTTGCTCAGGCGGGTGGCCGGCACGTCCTTCGGGCGGCGCGCGCCCTTGTTCAGCTCGCCCATGGAGATGAACAGCGTGCGGATCATCGCCGCCGCCTCGGTCGAGCGCAGGATATGGGCGAAGTATCGGCTCTCGACCCGCAGGGCGAGGTCCATCGGCAGTTGCAGGCCCTCATACACGGAGGCCAGGATCGCCTTGGCGGCCGGGTAATTGTCGTGGGTTTCGCGCCGGTAGATGGCGTTGGCCGGGGGCCAGATCATCATGCCGGCCGGCGAGTAGACCTTGCCCGAAGGCGCCTTGAACTTCGGCACGTCCCACGGCGCCACCGCGGACCCGCCCTCGCGGATCCAGGCCTTGGCGCGCTCGACGATCTCGGCCTGCGGCACCACGGCGTGGATCAGCCCCATGCCCTTGGCCATCGGCGCGCGGATCTGCTCGCCCTTGAACAGCATCTGGAGGGCGTCCCCGGTCTGCATCAACCGGGCGACCCGCTGGGTGCCGCCGCCGCCCGGGAACAACCCGACCTTGATCTCCGGAAGCCCGACACGGGTCTTCCCGTCGTCGGAGGCGACCCGGTAATGGCACGCGAGCGCCAACTCGAACGCGCCGCCCAGGCACAGCCCCTGGATCGCCGCCGCGAAGGGCTTGCCGCAGGTCTCGAGCCGCCGGAACAGCAGCGACAGGCGCCGGGATGCCTCGAAGAAGTGGCGCATGGCCACCGCCTCGCCCTGCTCGGCCTTGAGCTGCTCGTAGGCCAGGCCGAGCCCCTGGAGCATGGTGAGGTCGGCGCCGCCGGAGAAGTTGTCCTTGCCGGTGGCGATCACGCAGCCCTTGATGGCGGCATCGGAGGCGACCTGCTCGATGATCGCCTCGAGCTGATCCATTACGCCCTCGGTAATCACGTTCATCGAGCGGCCCGGCATGTCCCAGGTCGCCACGGCAATGCCGTCAGGATCGGTCTCGAAGCGGAAATCGGTCAGCGTCATGGTGCCGTCCTCCCAAAATCGCGCCGACGTTTCACCGGCGTGCTTGCGTTAAGGTTGCGTTGAGCGTGAGAGCGCATGGTCCGCCGGTCGGGGGGCACCGGCGGAAGGCGCATATGACGAAGACCACCGCTTGCAGCGCCTGCCGCGACGGCACCGCGCTCGACTTCGACTTCACGATGGCCTTCCAGCCGATCCTCGATATCGGCACAGGGAGCGTCTGGGCCTATGAGGCCCTCGTGCGCGGGCTGAACGGCGAGCCGGCCTACACGATCCTGAATCAGGTCACCGACGAGACCCGCTATCAGTTCGACCAAGCCGCCCGCGTGAAGGCCATCGAACTTGCCGGGCGCCTTTTCCCCCGCGACAGCCTCACGCGGCTGTCCATCAATTTCATGCCCAACGCGGTCTACGAGCCGAACGCCTGCATCCGGGCGTCCCTGGAAGCCGCCCGTCGCGTGGACTTCGCGCATCGGCGCATCATGTTCGAATTCACAGAGCAGGAGCGGTTCCGGGACACGGAGCACGTCAAGGGCATCGTCGCGGCCTATCGGAAGCAGGGTTTCCTGACGGCGCTCGACGATTTCGGGGCCGGCTTCGCGGGACTGAGCCTGCTGGCCAATTTCCGTCCCGACCTGATCAAGATCGACATGGATCTCGTGCGCGGTATCGAAACCGATTCCGGGCGCTACGCCATCGTCTCGGGCGTCGTCGCCATTGCGCGGGCGCTCGATGTCACCGTGCTGGCCGAGGGCGTCGAGACCGCCGCGGAACTCGGTGCCCTGCGCGGGCTCGGGATCTCGCTCATGCAGGGCTACCACTTCGCGAAGCCCCTGCTGGAGGCGCTGCCCCCTGTGGCCGGCTTCGCCCCCATGGCGGCCGCGCGCGCCGCCTGAGGCCGGCCAGACGCGCGCGACGCACATCGCCTACTTCGGAGCCGTAGCGGGGGCCGCGGCGGGCGGCATCGGCGGCGCGCCCGCCTTCGACGTGTTGTCGGTCGCCGAGGCGACGGCCAGCATGTTCAGCAGCTTGGTGACCGAATTCTGCGAGATCGCCGTCACCGACGAGTTCGGATCGGCATTCATCGTCTGGAACTTCAGGTAAGTCGGATCCGAGTAGATCTCGTCGAGGTGCTTCAACTCGGCGAGGCTGAACTTCTCGGCGTAGTCCTTCGAGAGCCCCTCGACCATGATGCCGCGCTGCTTGTCGAACTCGTCCAGCAGCTCCTTCCGTACGGCCTCGGCGCGGGCCTCCGGCATCGGCGCTACCGTCTTCTCGAGGGCGACGTTGAATCCGGTCTGAAGGTTCTTGATCAGGGTCTTGTTGACGAGCGTCGTGGCCACGGCCACGCGGTCCGCAGCCTCGTCGGCGCGGGCGGCGACAGGCAGGCTCAGGGTGACGCCTAGACAGAGCGTCGCAAACAGGCGGTTCAAGGGCTTGTCTCCCGTTGTTTTATCGTCCGGCCCCGCATCGGGCCGGGCGTCGCCCGCGCCTCTAGCAGCGTTCCCGGACTTTGGGGAGCGGCGGTGCGCCGCCCCCATGCGGTCACCCATGCGGCCTTCAGACCCGCTCGATGATCGTGGCCGTGCCCATGCCGGCGCCGATGCACAGGGTGATCAGTGCCCGTTCCTTGCCGGTCCGCTCCAGCTCGTCGAGGGCAGTGCCGAGGATCATCGCGCCGGTCGCACCCAGCGGATGACCGAGGGCGATGGCGCCGCCGTTGACATTGACCGCCTCCGGGTCGAGGTCGAACGCCTGGCAGAAGCGCAGGACCACCGCCGCGAAGGCCTCGTTGACCTCGAACAGATCGATATCCGACAGGCTGAGTCCGGACGTAGCCAGGACCTTGCGGGTCACGTCCACCGGCCCGGTGAGCATCAGGGCCGGGTCGGACCCGATGTTGGCGAAGGCGCGGATCCGCGCGCGCGGACGCAGGCCCGCGGCCTCGCCGGCCGCCCTGGAGCCGATCAGCACGGCCGCGGCACCATCGACGATGCCGGAAGAGTTGCCGGCGTGGTGGACGTGCTCGACGGCTTCCACGTCGGGGTGCGCGTCCGTGGCCACGGCGTCGAAGCCACCCATCTGGCCCATCTGCACGAAGGACGCCTTCAGCGAAGCGAGCGACTGCATGTCGGTGCCGGGCCGCATGTGTTCGTCGCGATCGAGAAGCGTGATGCCGTTCACGTCGCGGACCGGAACCACGGACCCCTCGAACAGGCCATCGGCCCAGGACTTCGCCGCGCGCTCCTGCGAACGGACCGCGTAGGCGTCGCAATCGTCTCGGGTGAAGCCGTACTTGGTGGCGATCAGGTCGGCCGAGACGCCCTGCGGCATGAAGTAGGACTTGATGGCGATCGCCGGATCGACCGGCCACGCGCCGCCAGAGGCGCCGATTCCGATGCGGCTCATCGATTCGACGCCGCCGCCCACCGCCATCGCGTGCTGCCCGCTCATGACCTGTGCGGCCGCGAAGTTCACCGCGTCGAGGCCCGAGGCGCAGAACCGGTTGATCTGCACGCCCGGAACTTGCGCGCCGTAATCCGCCACCAGGGCCGCGGCCCGGGCGATGTCGCCGCCCGCCTCACCGACGGGGTCGACGCAGCCCAGGATCACGTCGTCGATCAGGCCGGTATCGAGGCCGTTGCGATCCTTGAGGGCGCGCAGCGCCGTCTCGGCGAGACGCAGGGCCGTCACCTCGTGGAGGGAGCCGTCCGCCTTGCCGCGCCCGCGCGGCGTGCGAACGTGGTCGTAGATGAAGGCGTCCGTCATCAGCACTCCCCCGGGGCGTCGATCTTCGCCGGTCGGCGACGCGGCCTTACAAGGCCGTCTCGGTTCGCGCCAGTCTGCCACGGCACGCGCGCCCTCGGCCAGCCCCGAATGTGCGGAGCGGGCGAAGGGCGCGTGACAGCGGCACCGTTTTGGAAGTGCTCGGCTTAGTCGGACAGCGATGAGGCGAGGTCCGCCTGCACCGCCGCCGTCATTCAGGGACGAAGCGGCGCGATGACGAGCAGCTTCGTCCGGATGATCATCCCCGGTTCGACTAGTCCTGAAGCATCCGCTTCAGCAGCTCGACTTCATCTCCGAGCACCGTATCTTCGCCGATCTGCTTCTCGATCTTGCGGACGGCATGCAGCACGGTGGTGTGATCGCGGCCACCGAATCGGCGGCCGATCTCGGGCAGCGAACGCAGGGTCAGCACCTTCGACAGGTACATGGCGATCTGGCGCGGCTTCACCACCGCGGCGGTGCGCCGTTCCGACAGGATGTCCGACCGTGAGACGTTGTAGCGCGAGGCGACCAGCTTCTGGATGTCCTCGATCTTGATCCGCTTCGGCTCGCGATTCTTCACGAGGTCGCGGATCGCGCTTTCGGCGGTCTCCATGGTCACCGCGGTGCCGGTGAGTGTGGCATGCGCCAGGAGGCGGTTCACCGCGCCCTCGAGGTCGCGGCCGTTGGCGGTGATCGCCCGGGCCACGTAGGCCGCCACCTGCGGCGACACGTCGAACCCGGGGTGCGACGCCCGCACGGCGGCGAGGCGAGCCGACAGGATCGAGACGCGCAGGGCCTCGTCGAGGGCGGTGATCTCGACCACGAGGCCGCCTCCGAGCCGCGAGCGGACCCGCTCGTCGAGGGCCTCCAGTTCGGTCGGAGGCCGGTCCGAGGCGACCACGACCTGACGGCCGGCGTCGATGAGCGCATTGATCGTGTGGCCGAACTCGGCCTGGATCGACTTGCCCTGGATGAACTGGACGTCGTCCAGGATCAGGAGGTCGATGCCGCGCAGCCGCTCCTTGTAGGCGAGCGCCGACTGCGTCTTCAGGGCATTGACGAAGCCGTACATGAACCGGTCGGCGGTCAGATAGATGACCCGGCGCCCCGCCTCGCGGGCGGCGTGGCCGATGCCGTGCAGCAGGTGAGTCTTTCCCAGGCCGACCCCGGCATGGAGATAGAGCGGGTTGTAGAGGGCGCCCTCCCCCTGGTGGTTGGCGACCCGCTCGGCGGCGGCGTGGGCCAGGGCGTTGGAGCGCCCGATCACGAAGCTCGCAAAGGTCAGACGCGCGTCGAGCGGCGTCCCGCTGAGATCGCCCCCGGCGTCGGCGTTGCGCGATTCAGAGGCCGGCGCGGCCGCAGCGACGGGCATCGGCGCGCTGGCGGCGTGGATGCGGGCGAGAGGCCCGCTCACCGGACCGGGCTTGGACGCCCCCGCGGCGACCGGCCGGACCGGCGCGCCGGTCCCGCGTACGCCGACCTCGATCCGCGCGATCTCCTCGACCTCGGCCTTGAAGGTGTTCAGCACGCGGTCTAGGTAGTGCGACTCGATCCAGCTCTTGAGGAATCGGGTCGGAACCGTGAGCCGGGCCGTGCTGCCGGCCACGGTCTCCAGCTCGAGGCGGGCGAACCAGCTCGCGAACACATCCTCGCCGAGCTCGGCCCGCAGCCGACGCTTCACCCGAGCCCAGGCAGATCCATAATCCACGTTGCCGCCGCTGCTGCGGCCCCCGTCGTCGTCGCTCGCCACCGTTCCGTCGACACGCATCACTGGCTCTCCCGACGCTGCCCACAGGAACCTGCAGGCCGCGCGTACGCACGATTTACGCCCTCAGCGTCCCGCAAGAACCGGCGGGACCAAGTCCTCTGCGTGGAGTCAACCCCAACGCGAGGAACTTTTGCCGATTGGGAGAGCCTATCAACAATTACCTACGGTTCCTTTAACACTGGGACTTGTGGGGATGGCTTGGATTCCCATTCCCAAGTGTTCCCGGCGGCGCTGAACACGGACGCTAGAGTCTTGTCGAATCAGATTGATTCGTTCGAGTCCCAAAATCGCTGTGTTTTGCTTGGTCGTCGTCAGTTTCTGTTAAGCTACACGTCGACCCACGACTCTGCAATCGCACCGATTCTTGAACAGGGTTAACGGTTCGGTGCGGGCGCAAACGCATCGCCGACTCGCTGGACAGCGCGCACGAAAAAGCCCGGCGCGATGGCCGGGCTTGGAGCCGTCTCGAGTGTGAGGACGGTTTAGGCGGCGAGCGCCTTCACGCGGGCGGCGAGGCGCGAGACCTTCCGCGAGGCATTGTTCTTGTGAACGATGCCGTGCTGAGCAGCGCGCATCATTTCGGGCTCGGCGGCGCGGAGGGCGGCGAGCGCGTCCTGCTGGTTGCCGGTGGCGATGGCCTCCTCGACCTTGCGGACGAAGGTACGCATGCGCGAGCGGCGCGAGCGGTTGATCGCCGTGCGCTTGGCGATCTTGCGGGTCATCTTCTTGGCCGAAGCGGTGTTGGCCATGTACGTCCTCGTGTTTCTCGTCGGGCGATGCCGACGGGCCGGCTCTGCCGGAAATCGGTCGTCGCGTCAGGTTGTCGGGCGATAGCCGAGACGCAGCGCGCGCGAAAACGCGGCCCCTCGGCGAAGTGCGCTCTATAGACACGGGCCGGTGTCGCGTCAACGCATCGACGGCCAACCGGGCGCCAGAAGGAAACGCAGAGGCGACCATGACATAATCATGGTATTTGGATATGGCCGCCTTCGGCACAGTAACCGAGGTGCCGATCGCATAGTCGTCGAGCGTTACTCCGGCCAGCGAAGCGCCGCCGCCGCCGCGAACGTCCCGACCACGGCGGCGATCAACGTCAGCGCCGTCAGCACCGCCAGGGGCACGAGGAACGGCACCGTCCCGCCGCTCGCCGCCTGAGCGGCCGAGACACCGAAGATCAGCGTCGGGATCATCAGCGGCAGCACCAGCACGGCGAGGATCAGGCCGCCCCGGCGAATCGAGGCCGTCAGCGCCGCGCCCACCGCGCCGATGAAGCTGAGCGCCGGCGTCCCCGCCAGCAGGGTCAGGGACGTGGCACCCATGGCGGTCCCGTCGAGGGCCACCAGCAGGCCGAAAAGCGGCGCGGCGAGCGCCAGGGGCAGCCCCGTGGTCAGCCACTGTGCCGCCACCTTGGCGAGGACCACGAGTTCGAGGGGCACCGGCGCGGCGGTCATCAGGTCGAGGGAGCCGTCCTCCTCGTCGGCCTGGAACAAGCGGTCGAGGCCGATCAGGGTCGACAGTACCGCGGCGAGCCAGAGGATCGCCGGGCCGATCCGCGACAGCAGGTTCAGGTCCGGCCCGAGGGCGAAGGGCACCAGAGCGACGATCATCAGGAAGAAGACCAGCGACAGGGCGCCGGAGCCGCCGACGCGTCCGGCGAGCCGCAGGTCGCGGGCGATGAGGGCGAGGAACGCGCCGGTCACGCCCAATCCTCCAGCGGCTCCGCGGCCGCCAGTCCGGCGGCCTCGATGCGCAACTCGGTCGCGCCGGGCATGTCCAGCGGCTGATGCGTCGCGGCGATCACCAGGCCACCGCCGGCCCGGTGGTCGGTCATGAGCCCGGCCAGGACCGCCTGGGAGGCCGCGTCGAGCGCGGCGGTGGGCTCGTCGAGCAGCCAGAGCGGGCGCGCGCAGACCAGGAGCCGTGCCAGCGCGACCCGCCGCCGCTGACCCGCCGACAGGTAGGCCACCGGCAGGTCGTGGGCATGGCCGAGGTCGAGCCGCGCCAGGGCGTCGCGCGGACTCAGGCGCGGCGCGCCAAGGAGCCGCTGGGCGAACAGCAGGTTCTCTCCGGCCGTCAGCGAACTCTTCAGGCCATCCCGGTGCCCCACGGCATGCAGGCATTCGGGCAGGCCCGCCTCTCCCATATCGGCGACCGCGAGGCGCCCGGCATCGGGCCGCAGCCGACCGGAGAGGATGGCGAGCAGGCTGGATTTTCCGGCGCCGTTCCGGCCGGTGACCGCCAGGGCGTCCCCGGGTCCGAGGGCGAAGGCGAGGTTCGAGAAGATGCGGCGCCCGGAGCGGCGGCAGGCCAGATGGTCAACGCTGAGCCGCACGCGGTCCTCCGGCCTCTTCCCCGCCGACGGGCGGCACCTCCGGGTTGCGCGGCCTCCATGCCCGATTGCGAGGCGCAACGGAACCGCCCCGTCCAGCTCGGCTTTGGTTCCGCGACGGAGAATTGCCCATGGCCCAGGCCGGACACCCGAGCGAATCCGAGGTTGCCGCGACACCCGACGCGGTGGCGGGCCGCGCCAAGGTCGAGGCGCGGATGGCGCAGTGCACCCCCGAGGAGCAGACTGCGTTCTGGGAGGCGGTCGGCCGCTGCTTCGGCGGCGGCAAGCCGCCCGAGATGAAATCGGCGGGCGCGTGATCAGGCGTTCCGGCGCGTCAGAGCCCGCAGCGCGCCGCGAAACGTCCGCACATCCTGCTCGGTGAGGCTCATCCTGTGCAGCATGTCGCGCATGTTGCGGGCGATGATCTCTCTCTTCTCCGGCGGATAGAAGCCGGCCTCGTCGAGGGCGGATTCCAGGCTTCCGAACAGGCCGATCAGCGCCTCACGCGTGGCCGGAGGCGACAGCAAGTCTCCGGAAAACGGCAATCGCGCCCGGCCGCTGGCCTGACGCCACGCATAGCCGACGAGCAGCACCGCCTGGGCAAGGTTCAGCGACGGGAAGTCCGGTGAAACCGGAAAGGTGACGATCGCGTCCGCCAGGGACACCTCGTCGTTGGTGAGCCCGACCCGCTCGCGGCCGAACATGACCGCCGTGCGCTGTCCGTCCCGGGCCACGAGTTCGCCCATGGCCTCCTCGGGCGAGAAGACCCGCTTCATTTGCCCGCGCTCGCGGGCCGTGGTCGCCAGCACGTAGCGGCAATCGGCGATCGCCTCGGCGACGCTGCCGAAAATCGTCGCCCGATCGAGGACGTGGGTGGCGCCGGAGGCCGCCTCGCGGACGCCCTTCTTGGGCCAGCCGTTCTTCGGGTTGACGAGGCGTAGGTCCGACAGGCCGAAATTCGCCATGGCGCGGGCCGTCATGCCAATGTTCTCGGCGAGCTGCGGCTCCACCAGGATCACCGCCGGGGTGAGGCCGGGGGGCAGTTCCAGGGTCTTCCTCGGGCTTTCGCCTGGCGCGTCAGGGCTGGTCATTCCGGCCCTCTGGCACGACCGGACCTCGCCCGTCGAGACCCGGGTGACGAAGCCGCCCGGATGACAGCAGCCGCCTTCCGTCGCCGGGAGGGTCGCGCTATGTCGCGGGGCGATTTCGACCCGGGGCACTTGAGCGACGACCTCGGGACACCAACCGCACGGTCCTTGCATGCCGTGCGCCGGAACAAAGCGGGAAGGCATCGGTCCATGGCGAAGATCAAGGTAGCGAACCCCGTCGTCGAACTCGACGGCGACGAGATGACCCGGATCATCTGGGCCGAGATCAAGAACAAGCTGATCCATCCCTATCTCGATCTCGACCTCGAATACTACGATCTCGGCGTTCAGCACCGCGACGCCACCAACGACAAGGTGACCGTCGATGCCGCCGAGGCGATCAAGCGCCACGGCGTCGGCGTGAAGTGCGCCACCATCACCCCCGACGAGCAGCGGGTGCAGGAATTCGGCCTCAAGGAGATGTGGCGCTCGCCCAACGGCACGATCCGCAACATCCTGGGCGGCGTGATCTTCCGCGAGCCGATCATCTGCAAGAACGTGCCGCGCCTCGTGCCCGGCTGGACCCAGCCCTTCGTGATCGGCCGCCACGCCTACGGCGACCAGTATCGCGCCACCGACTTCAAGGTGCCTGGCAAGGGCCGCCTGACGATCAAGTTCGAGGGCGACGACGGCACGGTCATCGAGAAGGAGGTGTTCAAGTTCCCCGATGCCGGCGTCGCCATGTCGATGTACAACCTCGACCAGTCGATCATCGACTTCGCCCGCGCTTCATTGAACTATGGCCTGGCGCGCAAGTACCCGGTCTACCTGTCGACCAAGAATACCATCCTCAAGGTCTATGACGGCCGGTTCAAGGACCTGTTCCAGAAGGTCTACGAGGAGGAATTCGAGGCGAAGTTCAAGGCGCTCGGCCTCACCTACGAGCATCGCCTGATCGACGACATGGTCGCTTCGTGCCTGAAGTGGTCCGGCGGCTACGTCTGGGCCTGCAAGAACTACGATGGCGACGTGCAGTCCGATACGGCCGCGCAGGGCTTCGGCTCGCTCGGCCTGATGACCTCGGTGCTGATGACACCGGACGGCCAGACCGTGGAGGCCGAGGCCGCCCACGGTACGGTCACCCGCCACTATCGTGAGCACCAGAAGGGCCGCGAGACCTCGACCAACTCGATCGCGTCGATCTTCGCCTGGACCCGCGGCCTGTCGCACCGCGCCAAGCTCGACGGCAACGACGATCTGGCGAAGTTCTCCGCGACCCTGGAGAAGGTCTGCGTCGATACCGTCGAGGCCGGGCACATGACCAAGGACCTCGCCCTGCTGGTTGGTCCCGATCAGAAGTGGCTCTCGACCACCGGCTTCCTCGACAAGGTCGACCAGAACCTGAAGACCGCGATGGGCGCCTGACGCCCAAGCCTCGGTTCGAAGACCGGCGGGCGCCTTGCGGAGGCGCCCGCCGGTCCTGTTTCCGCGCAAGCGGCGGCGGTCGTCTCAGGTGCTTCGCCCGTGTTCCGGCGGGCATGTTTCGGCCAGCGCCCGGGCGACCTCGATGAGCAGGAGGTCGATGGCCGCGCGCATCAGCGGATTGCCGATGGTGTCGACCAGTTCGCGAACCTGAAGGCACTGCGTGGCGAGGGCATCCAGCGCCCTGTCGTTGCTGTCGAAGGTCATGCTCAAGCCACCAGGTAACCGGGTTCGGAAACCAGGACCGAGCGGGCGTCGCCGCGGACCGCGCGCAGCTTGGCCAGCGTGCGGGCATCGAACCGGGCTGTGGCCGCCATGATCTCCTCGCCCGCGATCTGCACCGGCAGGCCGAGGGGCTGCGGGCGGAAATGCAGCTGGATGACTTGGATCATGTACAGGGTCGGCATCTGCAGGAGCAGGGTGCTCACCCCATGGGCGAGGCCCCACTCAACGATACCGGTTAGCAGCGCGATCGAGACCGGGTTGATTATCCGGCCCCGGGCACGGTGCGAGCGCGCCACGGCCTGGCGGGTCCATTCCCAGATATGCGGGCCGACCGGCCGCTCGCCCTCGCAGAGCTGCGGCAGGACGTCCGAGAGGAGATGCGGGCGGGTGGTCGGCAGGAGTCGGCTGTAGCCGATGACCGCATCGCCTTCCATGGCGAGGAAATGGACGGCGTGCGGCGTATCGAACTGGTCGATCTCCCGGCCATCCGGACGAGCCAGCTCGGTCCACCCTTTCTCTGCGACGAAGATCTCGTGGCGCAGGCGCCAGGCCTGTTCCATCGCGTCGGCGTATCGATGCGCGTTGGCGGGAGTGACGATGTGGATCACGACGAAACCTCACGTTGGACCGACGTGGGTTGTCCCCGTTTGGCGATGGGCTGTGTAATACGAGAACTCGTAGGGTCGGCGTCCCAGGCCGCCTGTCCGGCCAACGACTTGCGGCCAAGCAGGGTCGGCGGCTCGGAAAGGCCAGCGCAGACCGTGTCGTGTCTAGGTTATCAGCCCGGACCGAAGCGCCTGCGCGACGGTGTGGGCGCGGTTGACCGTATCGAGCTTCGACCGGGCCGAGCGCAGATGGTAATCGACGCCCGAGGCGGTGATGCCCATGACCATACCGATCTCGATGTCGGTCTTCCCTTCCGCCGCCAATTGCAGGGCCTCGCGCTCCCGAGGCGAGAGGCGCGCAGGCTCACGCGCAGCCGGACGGCTGTTCATCAGCAGCAACTGGCCGACCGCGTAGGTCGCCACCAGGTTGACCGCCACGCGCTCGGCCGGATCGATCTCGATCCGGTCACCCGACACGCTGATCCCGCCCGGTTCCCCGTCGAGGGTCACGAACGGCGCCGTGATGCCCGCACGGATGCCGAACTCGCAGGCCTCGTCCATGACCCGGCCCGCGGCGGGCGTGTCCGGCAGCACGGCGCTCCAGTCGAAGGGTGTCGCGCTGGTGCACAGCCGGCGGACCGTGGGGTCGTGGCGGGCATAGCCCTGCGAGACGTATCGACGCGTCCACCCGTCCGGCATCGTGCTCGCTAGGACGAACCCGCCGTGACGGCGCGCCGGAAGGCCGGGCTCGGGCACGATCCCGGCCATGATGTAGGAGACCCCCTTAGCGGGCGAACGCGTCGACGAGCAATCGCGCGACCTCATCCGGGGTGGCGGCCCGTTCCAGGTCGCGCAAGACGTTGAAGGTCCGATCGAGATGCTTCGAATGCGGCATGCCCTATCCCAGACTTGATGCACGCCTTGCGACAAAACTCACGTTGAATGCAACCTGAGGATGGCATCTTCGCGACCGAAAGGCTAGTCTGGCTCCGAGAAGCTCCGCCGTTCGATTGGGCTCAGCGGGGGAGTGCGAGTCTCAACGGCATGACACACGATGCGACACCGCCGACGACACGCTGGCTCCTCGACCGGATCGCCGCCACGCTGAACATCTGCCCGACTTACTTCCGGCAGACCGAGCCGCCCACGAAGGCGGATGCGGATCCGACCGACCGGCAATGTGAGGAAATCGCCGCCCTGTTCCGCGCGATCAGGTCGCCGGCACGACGCAACGCGGTCCTGAACCTCCTGCGCGAGATGGCGCGCGAAACCTGAGGTTTTGCACACTCCATCTCGGGGTCGCGGCGTCCAGCCTCAGGCAGCCACCAGCAGGGCGGCTCCGGCGACGCCCGAAAGCACCAGGCGCAGGCGACCGAGCCAGAGGGGCGTCAGGCCGCGGCGGGACAGATCCTGGTCGACGAAGCCCCAGGCGAGCACGAGTCCACCGAGGATGCGCAGGTCCCAGGGAGCGGGCGCCGCCATCGCGGCCCAGGCCACGAGGGACGGGATGATGGCCACGAGGTAGTCGCCATTGCCGGCATTGCGCGCGGCCGCGGCCCCCCAACGGATCCCGCCCAGAAAGGAGGCGATCACCGCCCCGTAGGCGGACAGGATGGTCCGCGGCGACAGGCCGAGGCTGCTCAGGCCACCGTCGCTGCCCGACACCGCCAGGGCGGCGAATCCCAGGAACGGAACGAGACCGGCCACCCCCAGGACGATCGCGCCGAACGGGACAGGGTTCCGGTGCGCCATCCATCCTCCGAGCAGGGCAAGGGTCGGCGATCCGTGCGATCCGACCCTCGATCCGCCGTCGCCCGGCGGGAGCGTTCCCGCATCGCGGCACGGCGGTCAAGGTCGGGACATCGGACGGGCCATGTCCCGGGTCTTGATCAGCTCCGGCGCGGCGGAGCCGTGAACGGCACCGCGTTCGGCATCGGCGCGCCGAGCAGCGACATCGGTGCGTTGTTGGGCGCCTTGGGTGCCGGAGGCTCGTTGACGGCCGCGTCAATCTTTCGCGGCTTGAAGTTGGCCGCGAGGCTCTTCGCGCTCGCCAGATCGGCAGGGCTCAGCTTGTTGGCCACGTCGTCGCGCTTCTTGCCGGCATCGTCGTCGCCCTGGCCAGCAGCGGCCGAGAACCAGGCGTAGGATTGTACGAGATCCTGCGTCAGGCCGAGCCCGCGCGCGTAGAGCACGGCGAGATTGTACTGGCTGTCGCGGACGCCGAACTCGGCGCCCTGGCGGAACCACGAGGCCGCCGAGGCGAAGTCGGGCTTGCCGTTGGCCGCGGGGTTTTCAGCGTAGAGCACCGCCAGATTGTGCATCGAGCGGGCATGGCCCTGCTCGGCGGCACGACCATACCACAGCTTCGCCTTGTCGAGATCGCGGACGAGGCCGGAGCCCTTCTCGTAATGGCCCGCAAGCTTGTACTGGGCGGGCGCGTAACCGGCCGAGGCCAGCTTCTCATAGAGCTTGGCCGCCACAGACAGGTCGCGGGGCATGCCGCGGCCATCGGCCTCCCGCGTGGCGAGATCCCAGATCGCCGTGCCGTCCCCGTCGAGGGCGGCGAGCCTAACCTTGGTGAGGGCCGGCGGCAGGTTGCCGAGATCGGCCTGAAGGGCGTTCATACCGGCGACCTGCGGCACARCCGACTTGGCGGAGGCGCGCGCCTCGGCCGGCACGGGATTCGGGAGGGCCTGGGTCGTCGTCGGATCGGTCACGGGGGGCTTGGCGTCCGAAGCGGCCTTCGGGGCCTCCGTCGAGGTCTCGTTCGGCATATCCTTCTGAACGGCGGCGGCATCCTCACGGGCGGGAGCGACCTGGCTCGTCGGGACGACGGGCCGCGGCTCCTCCGGGCTGCGCATGGTGATCGCCTGAAGCGCCCCCAACGCCAGCACGATAGCGGCCAGGCCAAGCAGGAGCGGCCGGCGGCGGCGGTCGATCTCGGCGCGCAGCCGGCCAAGGCGGCCCGTCGCAGCCTCCGAAAGGGCGGCGCCCCGGTCGCTTCGAGCCTCCCGGCGCTCGGCCGGCGCCTCGGAGGCCAGCTCTGCCTGGGCGGCCTGCGCGGCCCGCCTTGCGGCAGCGATGAAGCTGGTCTTGATGTCGGTTTCGGAGCCGGCCTCGACGGGCGCGCGTGCGGCGGCAAGGTCGGCGCGGCGCTCTTGGACCGTCCGGCGACCGGAGGGGTCCCGGGGGGTACGCGGCTCGCGCGTCGGCCGGCCGCTGCCGGGCTCGAGCAGATCGTCGGCCAGACGCGAAGCCTCGCCGAGGTCGCGCCGCGGCTTCGCACGCGCCTCGACCGGGGCGAGCGCCACCTCTGGACTCGTGGATGACATCAGGCGCTCGTCGAGGGACGGAGCCCGAGCCGGTACGGCCTCCGCCGGGCCGAGACGGACGAGAAGGCGTTCGAGGGCCGACTGTACGCCCTCGAGGGTCGTCCCGAGCCGCTGATCGGAGGCGACCTGACGGGCCTGCATATCAGCGAGGCTGGCGCGCAGGAGACCGATCTCGCCGGTCTCGGCGGCGGCGATGCCGGAAGTCTGAAGGGTCTGGGCCACCGCGTTGCGCGCGGCGCGCTCCACCGCGGCCTCGCTCGGCGCCGCCTCCCGCAGGGCCGTCACCTGGCGCAGGAGATCGCCCATGGTCCGCTCGAGGCCCGCCAGGGCCGGATCGGCGCTGGCCGGCGCGTCGAGGCGTCCCGCCAGCGACACGACCTGCCGTTCCAGGGCGTCGAGGCCCTCGTGTTCCGATCGGGCACCGACCTGATCGACCTTGTCGGCCAGGCTGCGCAGCATCGCGTGGATCGACGCCATCTCGCCGGAGCGGGAGACCGTGTCGTCACCGGCGCGCTCGGACCAGTCGTCCCGGGCGCAGAGCACGTCGACCTTTTCAGCAAGCGCCTGGATCTGCTCGGCCAGCGCGGCGGGCGCGGCGAACTTCACGTCGCTGCGGATCTCCTCCAGGATCGGCCGAAGGTCCGGGCCGGTGCCCCGCTGCTGCAGTTCGGCGATCTGGGCGCTCACCGCCTGAAGGCTCTGCGCGAGACCCTGGATCCGCTCCGGACCGGCCAAGGCGCCGATCAAGCGGCGGATCTCGTCGAGTTCGCCGAACAGGCCAGCGAGGGTATGACCATCCGGATCGGCGGCACCGGTGGCCGCAACGGTGTCGAGGCGTTCGGCCAAGCGGCGGACGTCCTCCGCGACACGGCTGTGGACGTTCTCCGCCACCTCCTCCGCCAGACGCTCGACCTGCGCCCGAACCTGCTCGATCGGCACCGCGATGGCGGTGAGATCGGTCCCGGCCTGGGCGCGCTCGATACCGCTCGCCAGAGAGACCACCGCCTGCTCGAGGGCACCGATGTCCCGGCTCGTGGCCAGCTGGTTGATCGCCTCGCGCAGGCGCACGGTCTCCTGCTGAAGCTCGATCAGAGCTTCCGACGGCGCGATGCCCTCCTCGATCCGCGCCTCCAGACGGCGCGCGAGGTCCATCCGCATGCTGGCGACGACACCGCCGTCGGATGCGGAGGCCGCAAGGCCCGGCTCGGCGGCCTGCGCCAGCTCGCGCTGCCGCTGACGGATGTCCTGGACTGCATTGCGGATGTCGGCGGCGGCGGGGCGCCCCCGTCGGCCGGGCTGGCGCGTGGCGGCGACCTGCTCGCCGAGCTGGGACATACGGCGCTCGATATCGCCGAGCCGCTCGGTCACCAGCTGGACGGGTGCCGCCTTCAGCGCGCGCTCGATGCGGGACTCGATCTCAGCGAGGCGCCGCGCCTCGGCTTCCTGGGTGGCTCGCCGCTCGTGGTCGAGCGCCCGGTCGAGACCGTCCAGGCGGTTCATCAGCGCGGCGATGCCCTGGCCGTAACCGTCGGCACGCGCCCCGGAGACGTGCGCCGCCTGCTCAAGGTCGGGGCTCGAGGAGAAAGATCTGTCGGGCGCCGATTCGGTCCGGGCCGGCGCCCCGGCGGCCTGCTCGGCGCGGTGGCGACGCCGATGCCGACGGTTCCCCTGCGCACCGGACTGCTGCTGCGGCATCACCGACGCGATCCAGGTCTCGAGGGGCACGCCGGCCCGCGCCGCGACGTCGCGGGCCGCATCGAGCACCTCGGGATCGAAACTGTCGAGCTGCGGCATCGCGTTGCGGGTCATCGGTGGCCTGTCGTCGGCAGCGTTCGGCGTCCGATTCCTCTGCGCAGRGCGGGACCGCAATTCGGTATCCACGAACGCACGCGTCGGATCGTTCGAAAGTGACCATTAACTTTCTTGGTAAACACAAGGTTAAGGTCCGGCTGACGGGGGTAATCGCCGTGCGCGAGCCGGGGCGTGGAACGCCCGCGCCTGTCGCGGGATCGCGAGGCCGGGCCGTTGCTACAGAGCCGGCGTGGCGTTTACATGCGGCCAACGCGGCGGGCCGTTCCGAGAGGCCTGCACCAGACGGGGGAACCAGAGATGCCGCAGTATCGCGCTCCGGTCGAGGACACGCTGTTCTTGCTCAACGATGTCCTCGGCTTCCATGCGCGGGACAACCTCGCCGGATTCGCCGACGCGTCCCCGGACGTGGTCGAGGCGGTCCTGCGCGAGGGCGCGAAGCTCGCCGAGGAGGTGCTGGCGCCGATCAACCGCACCGGCGACATGGAGGGCTGCCGCCGGGAGGCGGACGGCACGGTCCGCACGCCCGCGGGATTCAAGGCGGCCTACGACACCTACGCGAGCGGCGGCTGGATGGGCCTGTCGGTGCCCGAGGCCTATGGCGGCCAGGGCCTGCCGCACACGCTGAACACGGCGATCCAGGAATTCGCCTCGGGCGCAAATCTCGCCTTCGGGATGTATCCCGGCCTGACGCAGGGCGCGATGGCGGCGCTCCTGGTCCACGGCTCGGAAGAGCAGAAGGCCCTCTATCTCCCCAGGATGGTCGAAGGCGCCTGGACCGGTACCATGAACCTCACCGAGCCGCATTGCGGCACGGATCTCGGGCTGCTCAAGACCAAGGCCGCGCCGAACGGCGACGGCTCCTACAGCATCACCGGCACGAAGATCTTCATCTCGGCCGGCGAGCATGACCTCTCCGAGAACATCATCCATCTGGTCATCGCCCGGATAGAGGGCGCACCCGCCGGAACGAAGGGCATCTCGCTGTTCGTGGTGCCGAAGGTCTTGGTGAATGCGGACGGCTCGCTGGGCGCCCGCAACGGCGTGTCCTGTGGCTCCCTCGAGCACAAGATGGGCATTCACGGCAACGCCACCTGCGTGATGAACTACGACGGGGCGACCGGCTGGCTGGTGGGCCAGGAGAATCGCGGCCTCAACGCCATGTTCGTGATGATGAACGAGGCGCGGCTCGCCGTGGGCGTCCAGGGACTCGGGCAGTCTGAGGTCGCCTATCAGAACGCCGCAGCCTACGCGAAGGATCGTCTCCAGGGTCGGGCCTTGACCGGCGCGAAGGCGCCCGAGCGCGCCGCCGACCCGATCATCGTCCATCCGGACGTGCGCCGGACGCTGATGCAGATCCGCGCCTTCAACGAGGCGGCCCGCGCCCTCATGCTGTGGACCGCGCTTCAGGCCGACATTCTCCATCGTTCCGAGGACGCCAAGGAGCGGCAGACCGCGGACGACCATCTCGGACTGCTTACCCCGGTGGTGAAGGGCGTCTTCACCGACCGGGGGTTCGCCAACGCGGTGGAAGCGCAGCAGCTGCTGGGCGGCCACGGCTACATCGAGGAATGGGGCATGTCGCAGTTCGTGCGCGATGCCCGCATCGCCATGATCTACGAGGGCGCCAACGGCATCCAGGCCATGGACCTGATCGGCCGCAAGCTGCCGAAGGACGGCGGCCGGGCGATGATGACCTTCCTGGGCGAGGTCCAGACCTTCCTGAAGGACCATGGCGAGGACCCCGCCATGGCGCCGTTCACGAAGCCGCTCCAGGCCGGGCTGAACGATCTCCAGGGCGCGGTCATGTGGCTGATGCAGAACGCGTTCGCCAAGCCCGACAATGCCGGGGCCGGAGCCACCGACTTCATGCACCTCTTCGGCCTCGTGGCCTTGGGCTACATGTGGGCGAGGATCGCCAAGGCTGCCCTGGCCAAGCACGCCGAGGCCCCCTCCCCGCGCTGGGAGTCGAAGCTGACGAGCGGCCGGTTCTTCATGGAGCGGATGCTGCCGGAGACCGCCCTGCGCCTGACCCGGATCAAGGCGGGAGCGGAGAGCACCATGGCACTGGAGACGGAGGCCTTCTGAGCCACTCGCAGGCGGTCGCCCTCCGTGTCGACGGCCGGCGGCGTCCGATCGACGTCGCCGCGACACGCCGCCGTTTCGGACGCCCCGGCGTCATCCAGGTGGCGCCCGATGCGACCGAAGTCGCGCTGCCTTCGATTCGTCGCCGTGGTCGCGACCACCGCGCCGGATCGAAGGGCGAAAACCCGTCAGTCGCCGAGGGCCGAGTCCAGATCCTCGATCAGGTCCGCCGGGTCCTCCAGGCCGATCGACAGACGCACCACTTCAGGTCCGGCTCCCGCCGCGGTCTTCTGCGCATCCGTGAGCTGGCGGTGCGTCGTCGAGGCCGGGTGGATGATCAGCGAGCGGGTGTCGCCGATATTGGCGAGGTGCGAGAACAGCTGCAGGTTCGATACGAGCTTCACGCCCGCCTCGTAGCCGCCCTTGAGACCGAAGGTGAAGACCGCCCCGGCGCCGTTCGGCGTGTAGCGCTTGGCCAGCGCGTGGTACCGGTCGGTCTCGAGCCCCGGATAGCTCACCCAAGAGACCGCCGGATGCGCCGACAAATGCTTGGCCACCGTCAGCGCGTTGTCGGAATGGCGCTGCATGCGCAGTGGCAGGGTCTCGATCCCGTTGAGGATCAGGAAGGCGTTGAACGGCGAGAGCGCCGGGCCGAGATCGCGTAGGCCGAGCACCCGGCACGCGATGGCGAATCCGAAATTGCCGAAGGTCTCGGCCAACACCATGCCGGAATATTCCGGCCGCGGCTGGCTCATCATCGGGTAGCGGGCGTCGCCGGCCCACTGGAACGAGCCGCCGTCGACGATCAGGCCACCGATGGAGTTGCCGTGCCCGCCGAGGAACTTCGTCGCCGAGTGCACGACGATGTCGGCGCCGTACTCGAAGGGCCGGATCAGGTACGGCGTCGCCATCGTGTTGTCGACGACGAGCGGTATGTTGTGCTTCTTGGCGACCTGCGCCAGCGCCGCGATGTCGGTGATGACGCCGCCGGGATTGGCGATCGATTCGCAGAAGATGGCCTTGGTACGCGGCGTAATCGCCGCCTCGAAGGACGCCGGATCGTCGTTGTCGGCCCAGGCCACCGACCAGCCGAAATTCTTGTACGAGTGATTGAACTGGTTGATCGAGCCGCCGTAGAGCTTGTTCGAGGCCACGAACTCGTCGCCCGGCTGCATCAGGGCGTGCATGGTCAGGAATTCGGCCGCATGGCCGGAGGCGACCGCCAGGGCAGCCGTTCCGCCCTCGAGCGCCGCGATGCGCTCCTCCAGCACGGCGTTCGTCGGGTTGGTGATCCGCGTGTAGATGTTGCCGAAGGCCTGCAGCCCGAACAGCGATGCGGCATGATCAACATCGTCGAACACGAAGCTGGTGGTCTGATAGATCGGCGTGGCCCGCGCGCCCGTGGCTGCATCGGGTGCGGCGCCCGCGTGGATCGCCAGCGTGTTGAAGCCGGGCAGGCGGTCTGTCATCGTGCGGTCTCCTGAGAGCACCCGAGCCTGTACGCCCGCCCGGGACTACGGCGCAAGGTTGCGCGCAGGCCGCAGCGAGGTCGTTCCCGATCATGTCACAATGGTCTGGAACACGGGCGTCTCCGCGCGAGACAGCCGCGCCATGCCCCCTCCCCTGTGCGGACCAGCGGATTCACAGCTCTGCTTTGGCAACGCGGCTTCAGGATCGGCCGCGGGTCCCCTCTCCACCAAAGTCGGGCTTGCCCGACTTGGGCTTCTCATTGGGGATCTCGGGCAGGCTTGAGATCCGTCGGGAGAGGGACAGGGTGAGGGATAGGTGGCATCCGCAGAAAGCCCGACAAGACCGCATATCGACCGCGTGCCTGATCCTGAGGCGTCTCGCCCCTCACCCCAACCCTCTCCCGCTCGGGAGAGGGGGCGCGTCGCGTTCTGCCGCCAGCGCCCGTGGCCGACCCGGATCTGTGACCATCGTAGCGCGTGCGGGAGAGGGTTGGGTTGAGGGACAAGACGATTTCGAGTCGACGGCGCCATGACCGCGCTTTCAGGTCACGTCTCGTCTGAAAGCCGCAAAACCCTCACCCGATCCCTATCCCGAACAGGAGAGAGGACCCGCGCCACGTTCGGCACGGGCTCGGCGATCAACCTCCTCCCGACCCGATCGGAAATGGTTCTAGGCCCCGGACATCTGATGGACGTCGACGTGAGGCTGCCCGGCATCGACCAGGGCGCGATCCACCGCTTCGATGGCGAGCAGGGTCCGGGTCAGGTCTTCCGCCATGGAAATCGGCGCCACGTCGAGGCCACCCAGCCGTCGGGCGATGGCGTTCCGCTGGCGCGCCAGGGCGGCGCGGGCTCGATTCAGTTCCTCGATCTCGTCGGCGGTCATCCGTGCTTCCTCTCCTCGGTAACCGGCGCTGCCGTCAGCTCCCCGGCGCCCAATCGATGTTCGGCCGCTGGGCCAAGATGCGCTCGAAGTAGTTGGCCACCGCCTGCGCCCCGTCCGTGTGCATCATCGCAACGGGATGCGCGAGATAGGCGCGCGCCAGATCGACGGGAATTCGGCCGCTCTGCAGCGCGCTCAGCACCTCGTCGATGAACGCATCGTTCGCCTCATTGAAGTCGTTCGACAGCTTCTTCCGGTCGTTGAGTGCCTTGATCGGCATGCGGCTTCCCTTTCGCTCGGCGCAGCAGTCACACCCGGTCGGGGGTTTGGCAGGAGGGTGAAGCGCGAAACGTGCCCGTGCCCATACGCCTCGGTAACCGTCCGCGCACGGCCCGTGGAGCGGTTTTCGGTTTTCAGACGTTGATACCTCATGTCGATCGCTACAGTTCGCTCCCATACGGTCGAGATCGTTCCGTGCGTGGACGATCCCCGATGTTTCCGATGGATCATTCGTGCCCGTGGAGGCACGGTGGTGGAGCACTCCCCTTATGCCTTCGTGACCCAGAACGGCGCGCGCATTTCCGGCGAGTGCTGGATCCGTGAACATTTCGATGAGGTGCGACCGGCCTAGGTCGACGCGGAAGACGGTTGCGCGCGGTTCCGGCAGCCGGCCGCTCAGACGGATGCGGTGTCCACCGGCGGCACGCCTTCCTGTGCGGCGGCCCCGACCGCTCGCGCGCGAGATTCAGGGGGTCCGGTTCACGATAGCGGCTGCCTAAGGTCGTTCAATAAAACCTTGATTGCGCCTCATTTCGATAAGCCATTGGTTAAGCATCGTGCCGGCTGTCCGAAATTCTTTGTCGGAACTTTAAGCACCGCCCTCCAGTCTCGGTCCGCTTCTGTTTCGGACCAGGGTGCGGATGATGTTGGGCGGCGATGGAACGGTCCTGAACCACGATACCGCTGCGCAGATGGGCTCAGTGACGTCCATCGACGGGTCGAAGGTCCATCTTGAACTCTACGCCCAAGACGGGCGGCCCAAGGTGCGGGTCACGGTCGGGAATCTGGTTCGGATCCACGCTGGAACCGCCGTCCTCATCGGGATCATCACGACGTTGTCGTCGGACAGCGAACGCGGCCGGCTCCCGGGGGCCTATGCGAGCCTCGACCTGCTGGGCGAGTTCGTCGCGGTGAACGGCACGCATCGCTTCAATCGCGGTGTGACCTGCTATCCCGCAATCGGCGACACCGTCGATCTGCTGTCGCCTGAGGACCTGCGCGTGGTGCACCACGTGTCGGCAGCCAATACGGCAGCCGTCGGCGCACTCTATCAGGATCCCGACACACCGGCCTGCATCAAGATCGATGACCTGCTTTCCAAGCACTTCGCGGTGCTCGGAGCCACCGGGGTGGGTAAATCGAGCGGCGTCGCCGTCATCCTGGACGAGGTCATGCGCGCCAAGCCTGCGGTGCGGATCTTCCTGCTGGACGTGCACAACGAATATGCCGCCAGCTTCAGTGACCGCGCCAGCGTGATCAGTCCGCGCACGCTCAAGCTCCCGTTCTGGTTGTTCAACCTCGAGGAGATCGCCGACGTGATCTACGGTGGCCGCCCGGCCATCGATGAGGAGATCGAGATTCTGGCGGAACTGATCCCCCTCGCGAAGAGCAAGTACGCCCAATACAAGGAAACGAGCGACCGGCAGATCGTCAAGCGCAGCATCGGCAAAGTTTCCGGCTACACCGTCGACACGCCGGTTCCCTACATGTTGCAGGACCTGATCGGGCTCATCGACGAGCGGATGGGGCGCTTGGAGAACCGCGTCTCGCGGATGCACTATCACCGGTTGATTACCCGGATCGAGGCCATCCGGAACGATCCCCGCCACGGCTTCATGTTCGAGAACGCCAATGTCGGCGGCGACATGATGGGGGAGATTCTCGCGCATCTGTTCCGCCTCGACCCCGACGGGCGGCCGATGACGATCATGCAGCTCGCCGGCCTGCCCATGGAGGTCGTCGATGCCGTGGTGTGCGTTCTCTGCCGGCTCGCCTTCGAGTTCGGAATCTGGAGCGAGGGTGCGATCCCACTACTGTTCGTGTGCGAGGAGGCACACCGGTTCGCCTCGGCCGATCGCTCCGTGGGCTTCACGCCGACGCGCCGCGCCCTGTCGCGGATCGCCCGTGAAGGCCGGAAGCATGGCGTCCACCTCGGCCTGGTCACCCAACGGCCCGCCGAACTCGACGCGACGATCATGTCGCAATGCAGCACCCTGTTCGCCATGCGGATGACGAATGCCCGTGATCAGGCTTTCCTGGCCGCGGCGGTGTCGGACGCAGCCAATCTTCTGACTTTCGTACCGTCGCTGGGCACCGGCGAGGTCATTGCCTTCGGCGAAGGCGTTCCAATGCCGGCGCGGATGACGTTCCGGCCGCTTCCCGCGGGGCGGCAGCCGCGCAACGATGTGAGCGGCCGCTCATCCGAGGACGCGGCGACGGTCCCGGGGGCGGCCTTCGTCGGTGCCGTCGTGGAACGGTGGCGCGGCGCCACGATGAACAAGGTGGCCGGCCACGAAGCGGATCCGGGCGGCAGCGCACGTTTCGGCCGCGACACGGGCTTCGACAGTCCCCATGGCGCCGCACTCGACCAGGTGCATCGCCGCCTGCTGAAGAGGCCTCTCGACGCCGGGGATACGCCGGCGGACACGGGTGCCTACGCCGCCAAGCCACTCTGGCAGCAGGGCGGAGTATGAGCGAGGCCGCCCCTGCGGAGCGTCAGACGCTGCTCGAAGCCACCCTCCAGGCGCTTCCGGTCGGCGTTGTCGTCCATGACCGGGATGGCCTGTGTATCCTGGCCAACGCCGCCGCCCGCACCCTCGGGGAACAGGCCGTCGCCGCGTGTCACGCCGCGACGGCCGGCAGCCAGGATGCCGCGAGCGTCGAGATCATCGGCGATCGGGTGCTGGAGGTGCAGGCCCGGCCGGTCGTCGAGGGCCGGGCTTCCTACACGCTCACGACCCTCACCGACGTCACCTATCATCATACCCTTCAGCGGGAGCTGATCACCAAGGCCTTCATCGATGCCCTGACCGGTCTCCCCAACCGGACGATGTTCGAGCAGAGCATCGAGGATCTTCTGGCCGGATCCGGGCCGCTGGATCGCTTCGCCCTGGCGTTCATTGACCTCGATAATTTCAAGCACATCAACGACTATTACAGCCACGCCGCGGGCGACGCCCTGCTGCGCAAGGTGGCAGACCGCATCCGCAGCGCCCTGCGCCCAACCGACCTGTTGGCGCGCATCGGTGGCGACGAGTTCGTGCTCCTGCTGAATCCGGTGACCGATCGGGACGCCATGCTGGCGGCAGTACGCGGCATCGCGGAGCGCCTGAAACAACCTTTCTTCATCGATGACCACGAAATCTTCGCCTCCGCCTCCATCGGCCTGAGCCTGTTTCCGGATCACGGGAACACCTACGAGATCCTCGCGCGGCAGGCAGACAACGCCATGTACCGCGTGAAAGGCGGTGTGAAGGGCGGCGTCAGCCTCTTCGAGGATGCAATGAGCCACGCTGCCACGGCCCGGATGGCCGTGGAGCAGCGTCTTCGGCTGGCGATCCGGGACCGATGCTTCTGCTGCGCGTTCCAGCCGAAGGTCGACATGCGCTCCCATGCCGTGATGGGCGTCGAGGTGCTCCTGCGCTGGCGGGACGAACTGGGCGTGATCCAGGCGCCCGGAGACTTCATCGCCCTCGCCATCGAACTCGGGCTGATCAACGAGATCACCCTCCAAGTCCTGGCCGAGACCGTGCGGGCGATGCCCGACATCGACGAGGTGTTCGGCCCGGCCGTCACCGTCAGCATCAACATCGCCGCCAAGCAGGCAGGCGATGTTCCGTTCATGACGGCATTCTGCGAGGCGCTCGGCGAGACCGGCCTTGCCGGACGCTTCGTGCTCGAACTCACCGAGGAAGCCTTCTTCACCACAGGCCGTTTCCAGCGCGAGGTCCTGCCGCGCATCCGGGCCATCGGCGCGCGCGTCTCCATCGACGATTTCGGCGTGGGCTATTCCTCGCTGTCGGCGTTGGCGGAGATCACCGCGGACGAGCTGAAGATCGACCGCTCCTTCATCACCGACATCGACAAGCGGCCGCGCAGCCAGATCGTCCTGAGGGCGATCGAGTCCCTCGGTGCCGCGCTCGGGATGTCGGTGGTGGCCGAAGGGGTCGAGACCCACGAGGAAGTCGCCTATCTCCTCGGCGCGACACAGATCCGCTGCGCCCAGGGCTACTACTTCGCCCGCCCGCTCCTGATCGATCAGATCCGGCAGGCCGAGCCGCGTGCGGCCGGGTCACGCGGTCCCGTCGCCCGAAGCCGCGCCTCGGAACTCAGGGGCGCCAGCCGGCTGCGGCGGGCCTGACCGGCGCACCGGGTCGCGGACTGTCCAGAGTACTGATCCGATCCATCTTCGTCGCAATCAACATATCGAAGCGCCATCATGCCGCTGAAACCTGCAATCAGGCTTCAGCCAGCTCATCAATAAGGACTTAACTATTATTCATGACTCTTGATATTGACGACCATCGAATTAACCTGTTGCGACACGCTCAGGAGCCGCCGATGGTTTCGGCGGACAACGATACAGCGCATCGCGCGCGATTCATCCGACACTTCGCACATCGCGGCTCATCCCTGCGATTTCCGCTCGCGCATTCGTAATTATCAGGCAAGCCGAACGGAACACACGAACATATCACGTTCGATGCGTGGGGCTTCCGAAACGTCAAGAAGGGTGATTATCAGAGACGCGATGGCGGTCCTCGCATCTTTGTGCTTGCGGGCAGCACGATGGTCGAGGGAATCACGGAAGCCGACACGGTCCCGGGCCGCCTGGAGGCGACGCTCCGTCGGCGGGGTCTCAATGCGGACCAGTCCCCCGTCTACGACCCGAAGCATCGCGTCAGAGGATTTTCTCACCTACCTCGACCGCCAATACTCGCGCCTCCAGGATGCCCTGCGCGCGTCCTCGGCCGACGCGCACCCGCACTATCGCGGCCTGGATTTCAGTGGGCTCTTCGCGGACGAAGCCGGATCCGTCTTCTACGACCCGGCGCATTACACGGAATCCGGTCGCCAGATCATGGCTGAAGCCCTGGCGGGCGAAATCGTCGAGGCATTCGTGGCCAAGTCCCTGGCGGCGGCAGGGCTCAGGCCGCTCTTACGTATGCGCAAGATCCTCAGACCGCGACGGACATGACGCAGGGAGGCGAGGACACGCCATCAGTGCTTGCGACGGCACAAGGTCGCCGCCGCGTTCACAAGGAGACTGGTTGGGAAAACTGGAGCGGGCGAAGGGATTCGAACCCTCGACCCCAACCTTGGCAAGGTTGTGCTCTACCCCTGAGCTACACCCGCTCACTGTACCGCGCCGCCAGGACTTGCGTGCCGGCGGCCCCGGCGGCGCTCTCTAAACACCATTCCGCCGGGCGACGCAAGCGTCTCTTTCGCGGCTTTCGACGATTCACCAATTCGGGGCCGGGGGAAGGCCTTCGCAGATCTCGCGCAGGCGCGCCCGGGTCGCCCGGGTGGTGCCCTCGGGCAGCCCGTCCAGGGGAAAGAAACCGCAGGCGGCGATCTCACGATCGGGCGCCTTGGGGCCGAGCACCCGGAAGGATGGAACCACGAACAGTGCCACGTGGTCGCGCGGTGCCACGGCAGCGTTGCGGTACAGGCCGTGAAGACGGGGCGGCCCATCCGGAACGATCTCGGCTTCCTCACGAAATTCGCGCACCATCGCGTCAAGCGCAGTCTCTCCGCGCTCGACGCCGCCGCCGGGCAGATGCCAACCGCTGACATAGGTATGGCGCACCAGCGCCACGCGGCCCTGCCCATCGCGGGCGATGCCGCGCACCCCGAGGGTCATGCCCCGGGACGCGAGCGCCCCGAGGTGGAACAGGCGCCGCAGGAACGGCCGGTCGAGGAGCATGCGAATGTGCGGCTCAGACGACGTCGAGGGTGATCGCGCCGAGTCCGGCGATCGCTGCGACCATGCGCTGGCCGCGCTCGACCGGGCCCACCCCCGAGGGCGTCCCGGTGAAGATCAGGTCGCCCGGCTGGAGGACGAAATAGCCCGACAGGTAGGCGATCTGCTCGGCGACCGACCAGATCATGTCGGCGAGGTCGCCCGTCTGGCGCGTCGCACCATCAACCGAGAGCGTGATCGCGCCCTTCGCCGGATGGCCGATGACGGAGGCCGGATGCAGTGCGCCGATCGGCCCCGATCCGTCGGCCGCCTTGGCGGTGTCCCAGGGCCGCGACATCTTCTTGGCCTCGTCCTGAACGTCGCGCCGGGTCATGTCGAGGCCGATCGCGTAGCCGTAGACATGGTCCAGGGCGGTCTCGACCGGGATGTCGCTGCCGCCGCTGGCGAGGGCCGCCACCATCTCCACCTCGAAATGGTAGTTGCGCGTCTTCGGCGGGTAGGCGTGGGGCGTGGGCTCGGACCCGACGATCTGCAGGGCGTCGGCGGGCTTCATGAAGAAGAACGGCGGCTCGCGATCGGGATCGGCCCCCATCTCGCGGGCATGGGCCGCGTAGTTGCGTCCGACGCAGTAGACGCGGCGCACGGGGAACAGGTCACTGCTCCCGTTGATGGGAAGGGCGATGCGGGGCGGGTTCTGTATGACGGAGAGCATCTCTGCCTCTGCGGTGGAACGTCCGGATGGCCCGGCGCGACGACACCCGGGCCTTACATCACCGTTGTAAGGTCCGCGCCACCGCGCGCCATAGCGACGCTTGCTTCGCGCATGTTCCAGCCTACAGAATCCGCGTGATGACGCCGACCACCGACCTCGACACCCTGCTCACCGCCCTCCGCGACGGGCTCGGCGCGCGGCACGTGCTGACCGACGCCGATTCTCTCGCACCGTACCTGACAGAGAGCCGGCGTCTGTTTACCGGTTCGGCGCTGGCCGTGCTGCGGCCCGGGGACACTCAGGAGGTCGCCTTCGCGGTGCGCGCCTGCGCGCAGGCCGGTGTCGCGGTTGTGCCCCTCGGAGGCAATACCGGTCTCACCGGCGCCGGCGTGCCGCGCGGCGGGGTCGTCCTGTCCCTCGAGCGCATGAACCGTCTGCGCGGGGTCGATCCGGTCGACGCGACCATCACGGTCGAAGCCGGGATGATCCTGCAGGAGGTGCAGGACGCGGCCGAAGCTGCGGGCATGCTGTTCCCGCTGTCCTACGCGTCCCGCGGCTCGGCCCGGATCGGCGGCGGTGTCAGCACGAACGCGGGCGGGATCGCCGTCCTCGCCTACGGCAACGCCCGCGACCTCGTCCTGGGACTGGAAGTCGTCCTCGCCGACGGGCGCGTCTGGAACGGGCTGAAAGCGCTGCGCAAGGACAATGCCGGCTACGATCTGAAGCAGCTTTTCATCGGCTCGGAGGGCACGCTGGGCATCGTCACCGCGGCGGTGCTGAAGCTGTTCCCGAGGCCGCGATCGACCAGTGTCGCCTTCGTGGGACTCGGATCGGCCCGCGCCGCCCTGGGCCTGTTCGTGTTCCTGCGGACGCGGATGGATCGCGACCTGACGGCCTTCGAATACCTCCCGCCCTTCGCCCTGGAAATCGTGCTGCGTCATGTGCCGGGCGCAGTCCGGCCGCTCGCGGATGCGCATGGCGGTTACGTTTTGATCGAAGTCGCGTCGGCACGCCCCGATGCCGATACGCGGGCGGAGCTGGAATCCGCCCTCGGGCAAGCCCTGGCGGACGGGTTGATCGCCGATGCCGCGCTCGGAGCCAGCAGCGCCCAGAACGCGGCCCTCTGGCGCCTGCGCGAGGGCATCCCCGAGGCACAGACCCGCGAGGGAGCCTCGATCAAGCACGACGTATCGGTCCCGCTGTCGCGCCTGCCCGAGTTCCTCGAGCGGGCCGAAGCTGCCTGTGTAGCCGAGATGTCGGGCCTTCGGCCTTGCGGCTTCGGCCATTTCGGCGACGGCAACATCCACTTCAACCTGACTCAGCCGCCCGGCATGCCGGCGGCCGATTTCCTGTCCGAATGGGGCCGGTTCAACCGCATCGTTCACGATATCGTGCACGCGCTCGACGGCTCGATCGCAGCCGAGCACGGCGTCGGCCTGATCAAGCGCGACGAACTCGAGCGCTACGGCGATCCGGTCGGACTCGACCTGATGCGGAGCCTGAAGGCTGCCCTCGACCCGCGCGATCTGCTCAACCCCGGCAAGGTCGTCGTCCGGCGCGACATCGGGCACCCCGCCGCCTGACCAATTTTGTGCAGCGCGCCATAATTCGGCGCGGCAGCGGGTGCAGGAGAGCCACGCTGCGCAGTCATCCGCTGCGGCGGCCCGATGCGTTAAGCTGTCGCTAAGGCTTCGGACAGACCCTCAATGGTGACGGCGGCGACGGATCTGTCGGCGGAAGGCATGGCAATTGCTCCGACGACACCCTATCTCGCAGATGCGAGACAGAAGAGACGAACCGTCAACGACAGGCTGTTTCACATCCTTTTGGAGACCGACGGAATGCCTACCTCACAGGCCCGGGTGCAGACCACCGAGGCGAGCCGCTACCTTCAGCAGCTCTGCCGGCACTGGAGCCACAAGTTCAAGGTCGAGGCGACCCCCGAGCACGGCACCGTGCCGTTCGGTGAAGACCGTGTCTGCACCTTCGACGCCGAGCCGGACGCCCTGGTGATGCGCATCGACAGCTCCGACCCGGTGAACCTCACTCGGCTGGAAAACGTGGTTGCCGATCACCTCGCCCGCTTCGCCTTCCGCGAGAGCCTCGGCGATATCCGCTGGTCGCGCGCCGCCTGACGGTCCACGCATCTCGGCAGCCCTGACCCGTCCGGACCTGCGCCCGCGCGGCCTGCCCGACGTCCGGATCGGGTTGCTCCGATGGCGTGCGGCTTGCACGCTCCGGCACGCGGTCGAACCGGCCGTGACCGGGATTGAGCGATGAAGCGACGCACCCTGCTGACAGGCGCCGGTGCCCTGATGGCCGGGACGCTTGCCCGCCCGGCCCTGGTGCGGGCGGCCTCGGCGACGACGCTGCGGTTCGTACCGTATGCGGATCTCGCTCTGCTCGATCCGATCATCACCACGAACTACGTCACGCGGACCCACGCGCTGATGGTGTTCGACACGCTTTACAGCCTCGACGCGGCTTACAGAGCCCAGCCGCAGATGGTCGCCGGTCACGACGYGACGGCCGACGGGCTGACATGGCGCCTCACATTGCGGCAGGGGCTGCGCTTCCACGATGGGACGCCGGTGCTCGGCCGCGACGTGGTGGCGAGCCTGAAGCGTTGGTCGCAGCGCGACGCCTACGGGGGGGCGCTGTTCGCCGCCGTGGACGCGTTGTCCGCGCCGTCCGACACGGTGGTCGAGTTTCGGCTCAAGCGGCCCTTCCCGCTCCTTCCCGACGCCCTGGCGAAGCCGACCTCCTACCTCCCGGCGATCATGCCGGAGCGGCTCAGCACGACGGCCGCAACCCAGGCGGTGCCGGACATCGTCGGCAGCGGCCCATACCGCTTCGTCGCCGACGAGCGCGTGCCCGGCTCGCTCAACGTCTACCGGCGTTTCGACGGATATCGCCCCCGTACGGACGGCACACCGAGCTTCACCGCCGGCCCGCGGATCGCGCATTTCGACCGCGTGGAGTGGCGGACGATCCCCGACGGCGCAACGGCGGCCGGCGCCTTGCGCTCGGGCGAGATCGACTGGTGGGAGCAACCGCTGGTCGACCTCGTGCCGGACCTGATGCGCCAGCCCGACGTACGGGTGGAGCTGGTGGAAAGCGCCGGCCTGATCGGCCAGATCCGCCTGAACCACGCCCTGCCGCCGTTCGATAATCCCGCCATCAGCCATGCGCTGCTGTCGGCCATCGATCAGACCGAGATGATGGACGCGGTCGCCGGCAGCGATCCGGCGATCCGACGCGGCCCCGCGGGCATCTTCACCCCGGGCGGCCCGATGGCCTCCGCGGCCGGCCTGGAGGTGCTGACCGGCCCCCGCGACCTCGCCGCGGCCAAGCGCGCCCTGGCCGCCGCCGGCTACCGGGGCGAGCGCGTCGTATTGCTCTCCGGAACCGACGTGCCGCGGATCAACGCGATCTGCGAGGTCATGGCCGATGTCTGCCGAAAGCTTGGCATGAATCTCGACGTCGTCGCCACCGACTGGGGGACGGTGAACCAGCGGATCCTGAACCCGAAGCCCCTGGATCAGGGGGGCTGGTCGATGTTCGGCATCTTCTCGGGTGGCCTGGATCACCTGTCGCCGGCCTACCATCTGGTCGTCCGCGGGAACGGCCGTGCCGGCGTGCCGAGCTGGCTTACCGACGCCCCTCTGGAAGAGTTGCGCAGCGCATGGTTCGCCGCGCCGGACCTCGCCGCCCAGAAGGCCATCGCCGCGCAGATCCAGGCACGCGCGCTGGATGTCGGCGCCTATCTCCCCTGTGGCCAGTACTTCCAGCCCACGGCCTACAGGCGCGACCTCGAGGGGATGCTGACCGGGTTGCCGTTGTTCTGGAACCTGCGCCGATCGGCCTGACGTCTCAGCCGATGCTCATCAGGCTGGCATTGCCCCCGGCCGCCGCGGTGTTGATCGTGGTCGAGACCTCTGCGACCAGCCCGGCCGGATCGTAGAGATCGCCGGCCGCCAGCGCCTCCGGGCTGCGCGCCTGGACCGTCAGGATCGGCCCGGGCCGGGCCGCGACCGCTGCGTTGAGGCTGCACAGGCCAGCCGCGTCGCCGGCGAACAAAACGGCGCCGAGATCGCCGGCACTTTCGAGATCCGGAGCCCACGCGATCCGTGCCGCCAAGTCGGCCGGGAGATCGTGGAACGCGGGCCGAAGCGGCGAGGCCCCGACGATGACGGCGCTGTTGCCCGTGCCGAAGATCGCGCCGAGCTGAATGAGGAGCGCGGCTTCCGTCGTCGCGACGGCGGCGATGCGTCCGCGGGGACGCAACGCGTACAGATTGCGCTCACCCACCGGTCCCGGCAGGGCGATCGCGGCGGATCCGGGATAGCGGATCGCCGCGAGGCGGTCGGCGAGGTCGTGGCGCTGCCGTGAGTGCAGCCACGCCGCGTAGGGCCGGATCCCGGTGTCGTCGGCGGGGAGGCCATCGAGGGCCGCGGCCGGCCGTCTCCGGACCAGGCGTCCGAGCGCGAGCGGTCCGCCGGCCTTGGGGCCCGTGCCCGAAAGGCCCGAACCGCCGAAGGGCTGCACGCCCACCACCGCGCCGATGATGTTCCGGTTCACGTACCGGTTGCCGGCCTGGACGCGACCGAGCACCTGCGCGATCGTCGCGTCGATGCGGCTGTGCAGGCCGAAGGTCAGGCCGTAGCCGGTGGCGTCGATCGCGGCGAGGAGCCGGTCGAGGGCGTCGCGGCGGTAGCGCAGCACATGAAGCACCGGGCCGAACACCTCCTGCGCGACATCGCCGATCGCGGCGATCTCGATCAGCGTCGGCGGCACGAAGGTCCCGGCGCCCGTCTCGGTCGGCAGCGGCACCTGTTGCACGGCAAAGCCGCGGTCGCGCATCGCCGCAACGTGGGCGCTGATCCGGGCGGCAGCCTCGGCCGTAATGACCGGTCCGACGTCGACGGCGAGGTGGCGGGGGTCGCCGACCCGAAGTTCCGCGAGAGCACCCCGCAGCATGTGCAGCGTGCGGTCGGCGATCTCGTCCTGAAGGCACAGGATCCGCAGCGCCGAGCAGCGCTGGCCGGCGGAATCGAAGGCCGAGGCGATGACATCCGCCACCACCTGCTCGGCGAGGGCGGAGGAATCGACCACCAGGGCGTTCTGGCCGCCGGTCTCCGCCACGAACGGCACCGGCTCGCCGAAGCGGGTCAGCCGCCCGGCCAGGGCGCGCTGGATTTCCTTGGCCACCGTCGTCGAGCCGGTGAACATCACACCCTGCACCCGCGGATCGCCGACCAGGGCCGCACCGACCCGACCATCGCCGGGCAGAACCTGCAGCACGTCCGTCGGAATGCCGGCCCCGTGCAGAATGCGGACGGCCTCGGCGGCGATGAGGGGCGTCTCCTCGGCGGGCTTCGCCAGGACAGGGTTTCCGGCGGCGAGGGCGGCGGCGACCTGCCCGACGAAGATCGCCAGGGGGAAATTCCAGGGTGCGATACAGGCCACCGGGCCGAGCGGCTCATGCGGTCCGGCGAGAGTCCGCTCGGCCTCGGCACCGGCATAGCGCAGGAAATCCACGGTCTCGCGGATCTCGGAGACGGCGTTCGCATAGGTCTTGCCGGCCTCCCGCACGATGAGCCCGATCAACGCCGGCATTCCGGCCTCGAACGTCGCGGCCGCTCGCCGCAGGGTCGCGGCCCGCGCGGCGACCGGGGTCGCCGCCCAGCCGCGAGCAGTTGCTTCCGCGCGCGACAGGGCACGCTCGGCAGCGGCAGGGGTCGTCGCGCGGCAGAACCCGACCACGTCCCGATGGTCCGCCGGGTTCCGGACCGGTTCGCCGGCCGACCCGCTGTCGCCTTTCGGCGCCGCCCGCCAGTCAGTGCCGTCGCTTGTCCGCAAACCGTCTGCCAGAGCGGCAAGAGCCGCCTCGTCGGTCAGGTCAAGACCGGCGGCATTGGCGCGGGTCGGGGCGTACAGGTCTCGGGGCAGCGCGATCCGCGGGTGCGGCGCGCCAGGGTGCGGCATGGCCTCGACCGCCGCGACGGGGTCTGCGATCAGCGCCTCGACGGGTACGGTCTCATCGGCGACCCGGTTGACGAAGGAGGTGTTGGCCCCGTTCTCGAGCAGTCGCCGAACCAGATAGGCGAGCAGGGTTTCGTGAGTGCCCACCGGCGCGTAGATGCGACAGGGGCGCTGCAGGCTCTCCCCTCCGACCACCGCCTCGTAGAGCGGCTCGCCCATGCCGTGCAGACACTGGAATTCGTACTGGCCGAGCCTGAAGTCCGAACCCGCCATCGCGACGATGCTCGCCAGCGTCTGTGCATTGTGGGTGGCGAATTGCGGAAAGACCGCGTCAGGCGCCGCGAGGAGCCGCCGGGCGCAGGCGAGGTAGGAGACGTCGGTGTGGATCTTCCGGGTGAAGACCGGGAAGTCCGCCAACCCATCCACCTGCGCGCGCTTGATCTCGCTGTCCCAGTAGGCGCCCTTGACCAGGCGGACCATCAGCCGGCGCCGGCTGCGGCGGGCGAGATCGATCAGCACGTCGATGACGAACGGGCAACGCTTACCGTAGGCCTGGACGACGAATCCGAGACCGTCCCAGCCCGAGAGATCCGGATCCGCAGCCAGCGCCTCCAGGACATCCAGCGACAGGTCGAGGCGGTCGGCCTCCTCGGCGTCGATGTTGAGGCCGATCCCGGCATCCCTGGCCAGACGGGCGAGGTCCCACACGCGCGGCGACAGCTCCGCCAGGACGCGGTCGCGCTGCGCCCGGACGTAACGGGGATGCAGGGCCGACAGCTTGATCGAGATTCCGGGACCGAGGAGCACGCCACGACCGGCCGACGCGTCGCCGATCGCCCGGATCGCGTCCGCGTAGGCGCGCTGGTAGCGTTCGGCATCCTCCGCTGTGACTGCGGCCTCGCCGAGCATGTCGTACGAGTACGTGAAGCCCTTGGCCTCCCACCCTGTGGCGTGCCGCAGGGCCTCGGCGATCGTCCGCCCGGCCACGAACTGCTCGCCCATCATCCGCATGGCAAGGTCGACGCCGGTGCGGATCAACGGTTCGCCGCCGCGGGCGATCAGACGGGTCAGCGCCGCCGACAGACCGGCCTCGTCCCGGGTCGCGGCCAGGCGACCGGTCACCAGCAAGCCCCAGGTCGCCGCGTTCACGAAGGGCGACGGGCTATGGCCGAGATGCGCGTGCCAATCTCCGCCCGCGATCTTGTCGCGGATCAGCGCATCGCGCGTCGTCGCATCCGGGATGCGCAGCAGCGCCTCGGCCAAGCACATCAGAGCCACCCCCTCCTGGCTCGAGAGCGCGTATTCGTGGATCAGCGCCTCGACGCCGCTGCGGCGACGCCGGCGACGGAGGGACTCGACGAGATGACGGGCCTGCTCGGAGGCGCGCCGGGCGGCTCCGGGCGGCAGCCTCGCCTCATCGAGGAGCGGCGCCACGCAGGCCGCCTCGGGCCGCCGGCAGGCCGCGACCACAGCCTGCCGCAGGGGCGAGAGATTCGGCAACAGACGCGCGAAGTCGGCGAAGGGATCGATCGTCACGGCGGACTTCTCGACGACGCCGGATCCGGACATGGCTGCCCCTCGGACACGGTGCCGTGTCATGCGCACCGTCGATGCCGCAGGCTAAACGTCCGGGGATGAATTCGGAACCGCAGCGCCTGCATGTGACGCAGGGGCATGGGCGTCGCCGCAGCACGTTTCCACGATGCCGGAGGCCGGTTCTCGTACGGAGCCCGCGACATGGGCGGACACGCGACGCGCGGCCCGTCTCCACACGACCCTGCAGGACACGGCCCGTTCGCCCTGCTGACCGATCACTTCACGGGTTGCGTGGCCCGCGCCGCCTCGATCGCCCCGGTGAGGACAGGCTCGGCGCCGTCCCGTTGCAGCGTGGAGAGGGGAATCACCACCGGATCCGCACAGGCCTGGACGACGTGCGCGAGGTCGAACTGGACGGCGAGGCCGCCCGCACCGACATCGAGCCACGCCATCATCGCGGGCGGCTTCCCGTCATTCGTCTCGGTGACCGCCGCGCGGCAGTCCGCATCGTCCCCATCCCGCTTCGGATCGCCGGACTTCGGGCGATAGCCGGCGCGGTAGAGGGCGTGCAGCGTCTCGGAGGCCAGCGTCACCATCTTGGTCCCGTCCGCGCCGTCCGCGAGGGCGATCGTCCCGGTCAGGGCGGGCGGAAGCAGCGTGGTCCAATCCACCGGGGCGCCGGTGGTGAGATCGTAGACGATCGACATCGTGGCGGTGTCCGGGTGCGCGCCGCCGCAGAACCAGCTGTCGTTGATCACCAGACTCAGAAAGCGCGGACCGCGCATCGGCACTTGGACGCCGCGCTCCCAGGAACTGTGCACGCCGCCCTCCGCCTTGCACTGCCCGGCGGCCTTCCTGACCTTGCCGTCCAGTCGCTTCAGCGCCGTGTTGATCCGGCGCTCCGCATCGTCGGCCGGTGCCTCGATCTGGGGCATCGCCGCCAGACCGGGTGCCAGGTCCGGCTGCATCGTCACAATCACTGCCCGATCCGCGGCCGAGACCGGTGCGGTCAGGACGAGGAGCGCAACGCCCAAGCCTGCGACGCGCCACCATCCGGCCCTGCCGCGGTCTCGCGCTGCCGACGGCCGGGGGATCCCATCGAACATCGTGCCGCTCCTGTGGCGGCGGTAGCCCCTCATTCAGGGCTGCCCGCCGCGTCGTCTTCCGGGTCCTGTGTCCTAGCATCCGGCGAAACGTTGCGGCGCGTGCTTTGACACGCGCGGGAGCGGTGGCAGAAACCCGCCATGACCGCGATCATGATCTACGGCGCCACCGGCTATACCGGGCAGCTCCTGGCCGAGCACGCCGTCGCGCAGGGCCTGCAGCCGATCCTGGCCGGGCGCGACCCGGAGAGGCTCCGGCCCATCGCGGCCCGGCTCACGCTCGAGGCGCGGGTCGCACCCCTCGATAATCCGGACCGGCTGCGTGCCGCGCTGTCGGGAATCGCGGTCGTGATCCACGCGGCCGGCCCGTTCTCCAAGACCGCCAAGCCGATGGCCGATGCCTGCCTCGCGGCCGGCGCCCACTACGTCGACATCACGGGTGAGATCTCGGTACTGGAAGCGCTCGCCGCGCGGGATGCGGCGGCGAAGGCAGCGGGGATCGTGCTCCTGCCGGCGGCGGGCTTCGACGTGGTGCCGAGCGACTGCCTCGCCGCCCATGTGGCCGGACGCCTGCCCGGCGCAACGCACCTGCGCATCTCCATCGGCGGCTTCGGCGGCTTCAGCCGCGGAACCGCCCGCACCATGGTCGAGGGCATCGCCTGGGGAACCCGGGTCCGCCGGGACGGCCGCATCGTCGAATTGCCGAGCCCCCCTCGGGGCACCGCCGATTTCGGCCGCGGCCCGCGACGCACCGTCGGCCTCGGGTGGGGCGACGTGTCGAGCGCGTGGTACTCGACGCGGGTCCCCAACATCGACGTCTATTTCGAGGCCCTCCCCGCCATGGCGGCGGCCGCGGGCCTGCCCGCCGGCCTCCGCAGGATCATCGCCGGCGACACCGCGCAGCGCCTGATCAACCGCGGCATCGACCGGCTGCCGGCCGGACCGTCGGCGGCGGCGCGGCAGAGAGCCCGCAGCACCTTCCTGGCGGAGGCCTGGGACGGCGCCGGTCACCGCGCGTCGAGCCGCATGGTGACTGCGGAGGGCTACACCCTGACGGTCTGGACCGCGCTGGACGCGGCGAGGCGCATCGCTGCGGGACGCGTCGCACCAGGGTTCCACACTCCCGTGACTGCCTTCGGCCCCGACTACATCCTGGGCTTCCCGCACGTGGTGCGGACGGACCTCTGAGCCGCAGCGGATCAGACGGTCGCCCCGATCTGCCAGGGGGCGAATTCCGACGAGCCGAAATCGAACTGCTCGCTCTTGGTCCGCGCGCCACCCGCAACCTGCAGGATCAATTCGAAGATCCGCCGCCCCGCCTGCTCGACGGTCTCCTCGCCGTCGAGGATGGTGCCGCAATTCACGTCCATGTCCTCCTCGAGACGTCGGTACATGGCGGAGTTCGTGGCGATCTTGATCGAGGGCGCCGGCTTGCAGCCGAACACGCTGCCGCGGCCGGTGGTGAAGCACACGAGGTTGGCGCCGCCCGCGACCTGTCCGGTGGCCGAGACGGGGTCGTAGCCCGGCGTGTCCATGAACACGAAACCCTTGGCGGTGACCGGATCGGCGTAGCGCAGCACGTCGACGAGGTTGGTGCTGCCGGCCTTCGCCATCGCGCCGAGCGATTTCTCCAGGATCGTGGTCAGCCCGCCGGCCTTGTTGCCGGGCGAGGGGTTGGCGTCGATCTCCGAGCCTTCCTTGCGGGTGTAGTCCTCCCACCAGTGCATCAGGTCGACGAGCTTCTGGCCGACATCCGGGCTCACGGCGCGGCGGGTGAACAGGTGTTCCGCCCCGTAGGTCTCCGTCGTCTCCGACAGGATCACCGTGCCGCCGTTCTGCACCACGAGGTCGCTGGCGATGCCCAGCGCCGGATTGGCCGAGACGCCCGAATACCCGTCCGAACCGCCGCATTGCAGGGCGACGATCAGTTCGCTCGCCGGCACCGGCTCCCGGTGGACGACGTTCGCCTCGTCCAGGATGCCCTTCACGAAGTCGATCCCAGCCTCGACGGTCTTCCGGGTGCCACCCAGGCTCTGGATGTTCATGCTGCGGATCCGGTCGGCGAGACCCTGCTCCTCCAGGAAGGCGCCGATCTGGTTCACCTCGCAGCCGAGCCCGATCATCACGATGTGCGAGAAGTTGACGTGCCGGGCATAGCCCGCGAGCGTCCGGCGCAGGAGCCGCAGCGGCTCGCCCATCGCCATGCCGCAGCCGGTCTTGTGGGTCAGCGCCACGACACCGTCGACGTTGGGATAGGGGGCGAGCGGGTCGAGACCGAGGATCGGGTGCCTCCGGAACGCGTCGGCGATCAGGTCGGCGACGTGCGCGCTGCAGTTCACCGAGGTGAGGATGCCCACATAGTTGCGGGTCGCGACGCGCCCGTCGGGGCGGCGGATGCCCTGGAAGGTGGCGGGCGACGTCACGAGGCGCGTCGGCTTGGCATCGACCCCGAATGCGTAGTCGCGCGCGAACTCGCCCATCCCGAGATTATGGACGTGGACGTGCCGGCCGGCCGCGATGTCCTCCTTGGCGAAGCCGATGATCTGGCCGTATTTGGTCACCGGCTCGCCGCTGCGGTGGGCCCGGACCGCGACCTTGTGGCCGGCGGGGATCCGCTCCGCGGCCGTCACGCCGGCGGCGACCGGCGTGCCCGCCTCGAGGGCGCCGCGGGCCACGGCCACGCCGTCATCCGGCCGAAGGGTGATCACGGGATAAGTGGACATCGGTCTCTCCTGGAATTCGTCCGGGCCGCGCGCCCTCACCGCGCGGCCTCGGGGCGCAGGGCCGGGGCGCCGGCGTCACGCACCGGCAGCGGTGCGATCTCCCCGACCACGAACAGGTAGATGAAGGCGCCCAGGAGGCAGAACCCGCCGGCCACGATCAGGGGAATCACGAACGAGCCCTGGGTGACGGTGAGCATGACCCCGGTGAAGGTCGTCGTCACGATCCCGGCGACGTTCGAGGCGAAGTTCTGGATGCCGCCGATCGAGGCCACGTGGGCCGGCGTCGGCGCCACGTCGCCGGGCAGCGCCCAGATCGAGGCGGCCGTGAACGCGAGGCTGCCGTAGGCTACCGCGAAGCACAGCAGGGCCACGTAGACGTTCGGCGCGATGATCGACAGGGTGATGACCGACGACATCAGCATGCCGCCGACCAGGCAGGTCTTGCGGGCCGCGGTCAGGCTCCAGCCCCGTCGATAGAGGGCGTCCGACGCGTACCCGCCGAGCCAGCCGGCGGGGATCGAGGCCAGCGCGGGCAGGCTGCCCAGCGTGCCGAGTTCCGCGAGGGAGAAGCCCCGGGCCTTGACGAGGTAGGTCGGAAACCACGTGATGAAGAAGTAGATCACGAAGTTCAGGCAGAAGAAGCCGGCCATCATCCCCCAGACGGTCCGATAGCGGAACAGGGAGAGCCACGGCACTTGGTTCTGGGCGTCGGCGGCATCGACCGCCGTGGGCCGCTCCTGCGCGGCCCGGAGTGCGGCGAGTTCCGCGGGTGTGACGGCCGGATGGTTCTCAGGCTCGCGGTAGAGCCACATCCAGAACACGGCCCAGACGAAGCCCAGGACGCCGGTCACGATGAAGGATTCCCGCCAGCCGAGCGTGGCGATGACCCAGGAGACCAGCGGGATCGCCAGCGCTGAGCCGACCCGCGAGCCGCTGTCGAAGATGCTGCTGGCGAAGCTGCGCTCGCTCCTTGGAAACCAAGAGGCCGCGACCTTGGCGAAGGACGGATAGGCCCCCGCCTCGCCGACCCCCAGCAGCATGCGCAGGCCGAGGAGGGACAGGAAGCCCCGTCCGATCGCGGTCAGCGCCGTGCAGGCCGACCACCAGACGACGGCGACGAGCAGCGACAGTCGCGGCCCGACCCGGTCGGCCACGTAGCCGAAGGGCAACTGCATGACCGCGTAGGTCCAGAAGAAGCCCGACAGGATCAGGCCCATGTCGGTGGCGCTGAGCCCGAGTTCCTTCGACATGGTCGGCGCGGCCACCGCGAGGTTGGCGCGGTCGATGTAGTTGATGGCATTGGCGGCCATGCAGAGGCCGATCATCAGCCAGCGCAATCTGGACATCGTGTTCCTCCCGAGTGCCGGGGATGGCGTCCCCGGGCTGCGCGACGCCCCTTTTCGGGACGGGGTCGCCGCAGGCGCGTCTCGTCGGGCCGCGGCCCCGGCTCAGTCGCGGTAGGCGTTGCCGTCGAGCCCGTGGGGGCGTCCCGCGGCGAGGAGGGTTTCCCACACGGGTTCGGGCAGCGGGACACCCTCGGCCAGGCGCTCGGCCCGCATCCGGCGCTCCGGCTCGCCGGGCAGCAGGACTTCCGAACCGGGCATCGGGCGGGCGCTCTTGAAGAAATCGAGATAGGTCCGCGCCTCCGCGGCCAGGGCGGTCTCGGTGCCCAACGCCTCGGGCCGCACGTAGATCGACAGCATGCCGTTGCAGATCCGGCGCTGGCCCGGACCTGCGGTCCCGGATCCGGTCAGCGCACCGGCGAGGAGCTCGCACATCAGCGCGAGACCGGAGCCCTTGTGCTCGCCGAAGGCCCGGATCGCCCCGGCGCCGCGCTGGTTGTCGCGCTCCACGCCCTCGAGGGGGCCGAACAGGGTGGCCGGGTCGCTGCTGAGCCGACCGTCGGGCTCGATGAGCGCGCCCTCCGGCAGCGGCTTGCCGCCGCGGGAGGCGACGAGCACCTTGCCCTCGGCCACCGCCGACGTGGCGAAATCGAGGATGATCGGGTCGGCGCCCGGCACCGGGAAGCCGGCCGCGAAGGGTGCCGTGGAGAAGCGGCGCTCCACGGATCCGAACGGCGCCACCAGCAGGCTTCCCGCGACGTTGACGAAGTGGACCGAGACCAATCCGGCTTCGGCCGCGCGCTCAGCCCACTCGCCGATCCGCCCGAGATGGCCGGCATGGCGCAGCGCCACGATGGCCACGCCGGTGTCCTTGGCCTTGGCGATGCCGAGATCGGTGGCGAAGGGGCCGGCCGTCTGCCCGAATCCGTATTGCGCGTCGAGAAGCGCGAAGGACGGCGCATCGGTGACGACCTCGGGCGTGCGCCCGGCCTCGACCTCCCCGGCGCGCAGCCACTCTACGTAGCGGGTCACGCGGACGACGCCGTGACTGTCATGGCCGGTGAGATTGGCGGCCACGAGGAATCGGCCGATCCGCTCGGCCTCCGCCTCTGCGCAGCCCTCGCGCACGAAGATGTCCCGCACATAGGCGGACAGCCTGTCGGCCGAAATCCGCATTCCGTCACCTCCCTGGCCGCGCCTCGCCGGGCACGTGCGGGATGAACCTAGCGTTCTTAAACGTGCGGCGCGAGCACCCGCAGGTGACGGCGGCGCCCGCCTGTCGCCCCGGCCGACTTTGGGCAACAACCCCCAGGGTCCGGCCGGTCATCGGTCCGACGTCGCCGGGCCGGGCGGGTCGCCGTAGGGAAAGAAGTCGCCGGTCCGCAGATGTTCGTAGGGCAGGTGGTCGAGCCGGACCGTCCCGAGGAACGGCTCAGGCGGTTCCACGAGCAGGATCGTGCCGGCATAGCCGCTGTCGTCGAATCCGCGGCGAAAATGGACCCGCGACTTGATCGCCACGATGTCGAAATCGGCCGGGTCCAGGCCGAGGCACCACAGCTCGTCGGGCTCGACGATCTGCGCGAGGTGCGGGCTCAGGACCAGCACGTTGCCGGAGCCGAAGGCGATGCAGAGCCAGTGGCCGCCTCCGCCGCCGCTGCCGGCGACGCCGGGCGCCGGCGCCTCGCAGACGTGGAGCACCGTTCCGGCGATCCGGACCGGATCTCCCGCGGACGGATCGCCGCCGCCGCCGATCGCCGCCGCGAAGGGATCGCCGGCCGCGATGCCCCGCGCGACCGCCTCTGCCAGGATGTCCGGCGACGCGACGGTGGCGATCAGGGTGCGGGTCAGCCCCTGCCGAAGGATCTCGCGCAGGAGCCAGGTCGCCCGGCCGGATCGATCGCTGTGGTCGGCGAGGACGACCGGGCCGGCCCCCGCCGCGATGGCTGCCCGGGCGAGGCGCACGCCGTCCGCGATGGGGTGGATCCGGGTCGATTCGAGCAGCCCGCGCCGGTTGCGCCAGGCGAAGGCGGCGACGTCACCGGCCACCCGTTCGGCGAGATCGGGATCGCCGTTGGTGAGCGCCTGAACGGTCATGCCGCCATCGGGCGCATCCCCCCAGGGAAAGCCGAAGAAGACGTTGACGTACACGTCGGGCTCGCGCGCCTCCCAGACCAGCGCCCGCTGCACGAGGTCCGACCAGGGCGAGGCGCCGGTCCACTGCACGACGGTGGGCGACAGGATCGGCACCTTGATGGTCCGGTGGGCCGGCCGGAAGGCGCCGCGCACGGCGCGGACCAGCATGCGGGCGGCCCGCCGGCCCTGCAGGTGGCCGTCGTAGTGCGGAAAGTACTTGACCGTGAACGCCATGTCGGCGTGCTCGAGGAAGGCGGCGTCCTCGTTGCCGTGCAGGTCGAAGGTTCCGACGAGGATTGCCCGGTCGCCGACCGCCCCGCGAACCTGCCGGGCGATGTCGGCCTCCGGCCGGGACACGCCGCGCACCGCCATCGCCCCGTGAAGCGCGAGGTAGACGCCGTCGAACGGTCCCCGCGCGCGCAACTCCGAGACCATGAGTCCCACGAAATGCGCGTAGGCGTCCGCGGTGATCCACCCCGACGCGGTACCGGTGCGCGGCCAGAGCGGCGACGTGATGCCCACCAGCTCCACACCATCATATTCGCGCGCCATCTGAACGAAACCGCCCATGTAGCCCTTCGGGTCGGTGGCGAGCAGCGCCTCGCCGGCGGCGGGCGAACCGGGATGTATGAAGTCCTCCCGGGTGGTGTCGTTCGGCAGGAACGTCACGGTCTCATGAGTGAACTGGAGGACGGCAACGCGCATCGATCATCGATCCTCTAAATGGCGGGCGGACGGTCAGGCGATCTCGCGGACGAGCTTGGCGACGAGCGAGCGACCGAACGCCGCGAAGCTCTCGGCGGCCATCACGAATGCGCCTTCCCCGCCGATGACGACGGTCCGGTAATAGGCCGCGAGACCACCTGGCGGGTTGGTGTGCTCGCGAAGGAAAGCCGGCATCCCCGCGGGCTCGGTCAGGATCACGAGGCCGTTCACGGTGATGCCCGCCGCCACCGCGGCGTCCCGCGCCTCCGCGATGGCGCGGCCGGCATTGCCGGTGCCGTCACCCGAGATGTCGATCACCTGCCGGTCGGCGCGGAACGGCGCCCGCGCCAGAAGGTCGGTGGCGAATCCAATCGCCGAGCCGATGGCGGTACGGCCGTAGAACGGCCGCTGGGCGCCGGCGAGCCGGGTGGCGAAGAGCGCAGCATCCTGCGCCGAGCCGATCACCATCCAGTCGACCGCGACCTGCTGTTCCTCGGGGCTCGCCCAATCGAACAGGGTGACGGCGATGCGACCGGTCGCGCCCTCGGCGATGGCGCGGAGCACCCGCGGATCGCCGAACGCTTCGGCGTAGCCGGTACGCTCGAGGTCGAAACGCGCTTCGCTGATGCTGAGCGAGACGTCCACGGCCAGGACCAACAGGAGATCCACGGTCGGTTCGGCGGCGCGGGCGCGTCGCGATGCCAGCGACAGCAGGGCGAGCAACGCGGAGAGCAGGTGGCGTCGCCGCATGGCCGACACTCGATCGCAGGCGCCCACGCCGGACGGCGGGCGGTCGCATGCATGCAACGAGCCTGCCGCCCTGCGGTTCGAGGTCCTGCTGTGCCACGGCGCGCAGCGCGCGGATGCGGCGGGAATGTTCCGGCCCAAACACGCGATTCCGCGCCGCTTTCGGCCGCATCGCGACGCCGCCGGGCCATCTTATCTCATTTGGTCGAAGGCGCCGCCGGCGCTCCGTTTGAGGGCACACATCGACATGCGGATTGTTCACCGGATCGGACGCGTCATTGAGGGCGGGCTCACCGGGGCCGTCACCAAGACGGTGGCGCTGATGAGCCGCGCCATCGACGGAACGATCGGGTTGGTCGCAGGCCTGTCCGACCGGCTCGACGCGCGCCTCGAAAATCTCGCCCGCGAATCCAGGGCTCGCCATCGCCGTGAGGGCCGCCGACAGATCGACCCGATCACCCTGAAATAGGCCCGGCGCTACAGGCCTGGTCCCTTCGCGGCCCCGAAGATACGCCCCGGTTTGCCATCGGCCGCACCCTGGAGCAGGACGACCCAGCTGTCCGCGTCGGCGACCCGGGCCTGGGTGCCGGGAACGTCGAAGCGGGCCGGTTGCCCGGTCCAGGGACCGAGGCGCTGCATGCCCCGCACCACGTTGACGTAGGTCGCCGTGCGGCCGCCGTTCTCCCCGGCCTGGATGGCGATGGCGCGACTGCGCAGCACGGGAACGAGCCAGACGTCGCCGCGGATCTCGGTCTTGGCTTCCGGCGCTGCGCCGACTTCCACCAGGATCCGGTCGCCTTTCGTCTCACCCCGTACCGGGACCGGCAGACCGCCATGCTGGCAGGCCTCGCGGATCAGCCGATCCAGGGCCGTGCGGTCGGACCCGACTGCGAAACTGTTGCCGTCGATCACGACCTGGGGCGTGAAGACCTGCCGGGCGCCGCGGCCCCGCGCGTAGGCGCGCTGCCGTTCGGTCAGCGGCCGCAGCGCCAGCGTGTCCTTCCAACCGAGATAGTCCCAGTAGGTCACCGGCAGGGTCAGGGCGATGACACCGGGTCTGTGCGACAGGTCGCGCAGCACCGGATCGGCCGACCGGCAGGCGCCGCAGCCCTGGCTGGTGAAGAGTTCGACCACGGCGCTGACGGGCTCGGCCCTTCCTTGCGACGCGGACACGGACGCGCAGAGGATCAGGGCGGCGCGGAGCGCGCGGCGGTCGCGGGTCGGGGCGCGGTGCCGGGGCGTCATCGCTCCATCAGACCGCCTGAGAGGCCGGAGGTGAAATCACGTTGGCTTGAGACGCCTCTACCATCGGTTGAAGTGGCACGGGTGCGACCTTCGGCTTGGGCAGCATGTCCGGGCGCCAGCGGCGGTGCATCCACAGCCATTGCCCGGGATTCTCGCGCACCCAGCCCTCGACCACGGTGGTCATCGCCTGCATGGCGCCGGCCACGTCGATGGTCCCATCAGCGGCCCGCGGCAGATCGAGGGGTGGTGTCAGATCCAGCCTGAAGCGGCCGGCAGGCAGGCGCACGACGCGCACGCCATGCACCGGGCAGTCGTAATGCCGGGCAAGCTTGGCGAGCAGGGGATTTGCGAGGCAGGGGCGCCCCAGGAACTCCACCACGACGCCGCGGGTGAAGTGCTGGTCGATCAGTTGGCCCAGATGGCCGCCCTTCTCGACCACATCGCGCATGGCGAAGACCGCGCCCGGCTTCGAGGCGGCGAGGCCGCCCATGGACCGGCGGCGGACCTCTTGGACGAGGCGCGCGGCGGCCGGGTTGTTGGGTGGCCGGAAGACCGCGGTGGCGTCGAGGCCGAACCGGGCCGCGCAGATCGCCGGCAATTCCCAGTTGGCCAGATGCGCGGAGAAGATGAGCCCCGGCTGGCCGTCGTCGCGCAGGGCGAAGAAGTGTTCGATCCCCGCAACTTCGGTCCGAGAGGGCGCGGTGGCGGCGGGATCGTAGTCGAACAGCGTATCGAGATGGGCGTACTCGGCGCCCGTTCGCCCGAGATTGTCCCACGCCTCCAGGGCGATACGCCTGCGCTCCGCGTCCGGCATGTCGGGGAAGGCCGCCCTCAGGTTGGCCAGGGCGATCCGATGGGCCGGCAGGAGCGGCCCGACGCTGCGCAGCAGGGCAGCGCCGAACGCCGTCGAGCGACTGGGTCCGAGGGCGCGCGCGAGCAGGACCAAGGCCCGGATCACCGGGATCATGGGTAAACCCGCGAGGCGCGGGTACGACCGTTTCAGCAGGAGGGCCAGACGCAGCACGATCGATGTCCAGGGGTAGGGTACGGGCTGCCCCCCAGCGCACCCGTACGGCGACGTTTACGCCATCTCTCCCGCAGCGCGAAATGCGCGCGTCAGCGCCCTTGGACGGTGTCGTTCCGGACGGTGTTCGCGACGGCGCCCGCTAGAGGCTGACGAGGATTTTGCCGAAGACGCTGCGCGATTCGAGCCTCTCCAGACCCTGCGTGAAATCGGCGAGCGGGTACACTGTGTCGACTACGGGCCGAATGCCGGACGCCATCTTGGCAAGCGACTGACCGATATTGGCGAGCGAGCAGCCGAACGAGCCGGTGATTCGGTATTGCTGCTGGAAGAGCTGCATCAGATTCATGGTGGCCGAGACGCCCGAGGTCGACCCGCAGGTCACGAGGCGGCCGCCGCGCTTGAGACAGAGCAGGGACCCGTTCCACGTGTCGGCGCCGACATGCTCGAACACAACGTCGACGCCCTTGCGCTTCGTCAGGCGGCGGACCTCGCCCTCGAACCGCTCGGTGCGATAGTTGATGACGTGGTCGGCGCCGAGTTCGGCGGCCTTGCGGCCCTTCTCGTCGTCGCCGACGGTGGCGTAGACCGTGCAGCCGATCGCCTTGGCCATGCGGATCGCCGCCGTGCCGATGCCGGAGCCGCCGGCATGGACCAGCACGCTCTCGCCGGGCTCCAGGCGGGCGTTGTCGAACAGCATGTGTTGGACGGTGCCGAAGGCGATGCCGGCGCAGGCCGCATCGGTGTCGCTGACGCCGTCCGGCACCTTGACGACGAGGCGCGCGGGCAGCGTCACCAGTTCCCGGGCGAAGCCGTCGAGGTGGAAGCCCATCACGCCGGAAACGTCCTCGCAGAGATTGTCCCGGCCCTCGCGGCAGGCCCTGCACTGGCCGCAGGTCATCGCCCCGTACGGCACGACCCGTTCGCCCACCGCGACGGTCGTGACGCCCTCCCCCACCGACTCGACGCGCCCGGCCGCCTCGGCCCCGACGATGAGCGGCATCTTTCGCTTGGCGAAGGCCATCCCGCGAAAGCCCCAGACGTCGATGAAGTTGAGGCCGACGGCGCGGATGCGGACCTGCACCTCGCCCGGACCCGGCGCGGGCGGCGCCTCGATCTCGGTCAGGCGCAGATCGCGGTCGCCGAACAGTTGGAGGGCTCGCATCCTGTCTCTCATCGCTCCGGCGCCAGATATCGCCGCCGCGCCCAGCCCAGGACACGTCCGGCCTTCACCCGGCACCACGTGGTGCGGCTCGGCGTCTCGTTGGTGCAGCCGAAGACAAGGGCGCGGGCGCGGATCTCCCCGATCTGCTCGGCGGCCGGATCCGGCTCCGCCCGGATGCTCAGGGGCTCGCCGGGCGGCAGCCCGGAGATCCGGTAGGCCTCCGGCTCGGCCCAGGCGCGCCCCGGGGCGATCAGAGCCGCGCCGCTGAGGACGATGAGGAGGGCGAAGCTCGGGCGCATCGGCAAGGTCATCGGGTTCGGCGGCACCGGTCAGGACCGGTGGATGCCCATCATCGCGGTCAGGCCGCCGTCGACGGGCAGCACGGTCCCCGTGATGTAGGAAGCCCCCGTGCCCATCAGGAAGGTTGCGAGCGCCGCGACATCCTCCGGTCGCGCGAACCGGCCGGCGGGGATCTGGCGCTCCATCCCGTCCCGATAGGCGGCGTAACGCGCCATCATGGCCGTGTCGACGAAGCCCGGCGCGATCACGTTGACGGTGACCCCGCGTTTGGCCGTCTCGATCGCCAGGGTGCGGCAATACGCGATCAGGGCGCCCTTGGTCGCCGCGTAGGCGGCGTTGCCGGCATTGGCGCGCAGGGCGGCGACCGACCCGATCGCCACGATTCGGCCCGCGCGCGACCGGGTCATCTCCCGCAGGAGCGCCTTGGCGAGGCGCGTCAGCGAGAAGAAGTTGACCTGCATGGCGGCTTCGGCCCGCTCCTGGTCGAGCATCGCGGCGAGCGCATCGCAGGACTGGCCGGCATTGTGCACCAGGCCGTAATAGCCCGTCGCCTCCGCGGATTCGCAGAAGCGCTCCAGCGCCGCCTTGTCGGCAAGATCCAGGGCGTGGGCCGTGAAGGCGCGGTCCGGATAGGCCGCGCGCAATGTCTCCAGCAGCGTCTGCGCGGCGTCGCCCGACGCGCGATAGGTGAAGTCGACGTTCCATCCGGCCTGGGCAAGGCCGTGGACGATGGCGGCGCCGATCCCGGACGCGCCGCCGGTGACGAGGACCCGGCGGGATTCGGCCGCGGCGCTCATGCGGGTTCCGCGCCGAAGACCAGACAGGTGTTCTGGCCTCCGAACCCGAACGAGTTCGACAGCACGGTCCGTACCGGCAGTTCGCGGGCCGTTTCGACCACGTCGAGTGCGATGGTCGGGTCTGGCACCCGGTGGTTGATGGTCGGCGGGATGCGGCCGTGGCGGATCGTCAGCACCGAGACCGCCGCCTCGATGGCGCCGGCGGCGGTGAGGGTGTGACCGATCATCGACTTGATGGAGGTCACCGGCAGGGTGGCCGCGCGGTCGCCGAACACGGCGCCGAGCCCCAGGGCCTCCATCCTGTCGTTCTCCGGCGTCGAGGTACCGTGGGCGTTGACGGTGTCGATCGCCTCGGTCCCGAGCCCGGCATCCTCCAGGCTCGCGCGGATCGCCGCGATGATCGGGGCGCCATCCGGGCTGGAGCGGGTGCGATGGAAGCCGTCGCCCTTCTCGCCGCAGCCGAGGACGTAGCCGAGAATTGCGGCCCCCCGGGCGATGGCGGAGCCCATATCTTCGAGGACCAGGGCCGCCGCGCCCTCGCCCATCACGAAGCCGTCCCGATCCTTCGAGAACGGCTTCGAGGCCGCCTCCGGATCGTCGTTGCGGGTCGAGAGCGCCGAAAGTAGCGAGAAGCGAATCAGCGATTCCGGATTCACCGACCCGTCGGTGCCGATGCACAGCGCCGCCGCGGTCTCCCCGCGCCGGATCGCCTCGACGCCGAGCTGGATGGCGGTGGCCCCCGAGGAGCAGGCGGTGGAGAGGGAGATCGGCGAGCCCTTGGTGCCGAATCGGTCGGCGATGCGGTCGGCGACGGTGCCGAAGATGAACAGGTCGTGCCAGGAATCGAAACGGCGCGTCGCCGCAGCCCGGAGCAGACCGGCATAGTCGACCGGACCGTCGCCGCCCGCAGCCGCGGCCAGGGCCTGCCGCTGGGGCCACTCCATCTCCACCGGCGGGACTGCGATGAACAGCGCCCCCGGGAAATCCCCGCGCGTGCCGATCCCCGCCTGGGCGACCGCCTCCTCGGCCGCGACCGCGGCGAACCGTTCCGACAGGAGCGGCGCCACGAGCGGATCAGTGTCGAGGAAGTCGACCGTCCCGGCGATCCGCGTGCGCAGGCCGTCGGTGGGGAAGCGCGCGATGGCATGGATGCCCGACCGGCCCGCGGTCATGGCCGTCCAGGTATCCGCCTGTCCCTGGCCGAGGGAGGAGACGACGCCGATGCCCGTCACCGCGACGAGCGGCCGGCCCTTGGCGTCGCGGTACGATCGCGCGCTCATGGACCGGTCCTTACGGGATTTTCCGCCCCGGTACACCTCCGGACGGGGCATCCCGCCACCGCCCCGCGCGCGGCGGAGCGGGACCATCGGTAAGCGGTCACGCCTGCGACGGACCGGCGCCCTCCGGCAGGGGCGCATCGGCGAGGCTCAGCACCGTCTGCAACAGGACGTCGGCACCGGCCGCGCAGTCGGCCTGCGTGGCGGATTCCGCCTCGTTGTGGCTGATCCCGTCCTTGCAGGGGACGAAGATCATGGCGGCGGGGACCTTCCCGGCGAGGTTGCAGGCATCGTGCCCCGCGCCCGAGATGATCCGGCGCCGCGCATGCCCCAGGCTCTCGGCGGCCGCGTCGATCGCCGCCACGATGGCGGGATCGAACGGGACCGGCTCCTTCCGCCAGATCCGGTTGAGGGCGATCTCCAGCCGGCGACGGCCGGCGATCTCGACGGCCGCCTCGCGCAGGGCCGCCTCCATCGCGTCGAGGGTCGCGGAACGCGGGTCGCGTACGTCCACCGTGAAGGCGACCCGGCCCGGCACGACATTGCGCGATGGCGCCAGGATCGCGGCCTCGCCGATCGTGGCCACCGCGGAGGGCGCATGCGCCAGGGCGATCCGCTCGGCCGCGAGCGCGAACTCGGAGAGCGCGAGCAGCGCATCCCGGCGGCGCGGCATGGGCGTGGTGCCGGCATGGCTCTCGAAGCCGGTGATCACGCCGTCGAACCACATGATGCCCTGGCCGCCCTCGACCACGCCGATCGTCTTGCCCTCGGCTTCCAGGATCGGCCCCTGCTCGATGTGCAGCTCGACGAAGGCGCCGATCTCCCGGGTGCCCACGGCCTCGACCCCGCGGTAGCCGATGGCGTCGAGGGCCTCGGCCACCGTGGTGCCGACAGCGTCACGCTTGGCCAGGATCTCATCCGTCGTGAACTCCCCGGCATAGGCCGCCGAGGCCATCATGGCAGGGGCGAAGCGCGAGCCCTCCTCGTTGGTCCAATTGACCACCATCAGTGGCGCCTCGGTCTCGAGACCGGCGTCGTTCAGGCTGCGCATCACCTCCAGGCCGGCCAGGACGCCGAGGACGCCATCGAACTTGCCGCCCGTCGGCTGGGTATCAAGGTGCGAACCGAAGGCGACCGGCTTGCGGCTCATGTCGCGGCCCGGCCGGAGGGCGTACTGGGTGCCGAGGGCGTCCACCGAGACGGTCAAGCCGGCGGCCTCGCAGGCATCGCGGAACCAGTCGCGCACCCGGCCGTCCTCGGCCGAGAGCGTCAGGCGGTTGATGCCGCCGGCCGGCGTGCCGCCGAAGGCCGCGGTTTCCAGGATCGTCGCCCAGAGCCGCGCCGCGTTCGCGCGAAGGTTGTGGTTCTTGCTCAGGTTCATCTCGGCCATGCCGGTTCCTCTGACGGCGGAGCGCCGTGCGACGGGGTCTGTTGGGAGGGGGCCGCCAAGCCGGCGGGTCCCCTCGGGCGAGCAACGGCGATGCCAATCCGGCCTGTCAGGTGAGCGGACGCCGCACCGGATTGGCGCGAAGCAGCCCGATCGCGTCGACCCGGAGGGCGACGGCGATCTCGCCGAGGGCGCTCGCCTCGATATTGCTGATCCCGTCCTGATCGGCGACGTCCGCGGCGATCAGGAAGACGTTCTCCCGCTGGCTCTGCGGCCGCTCGGCGACCGCCGCGACGTGGCGCAGGTTCTCGGCCCGGCCCAGCCGGGTGCGCGCCCGGGCGATACCCTCGTAGAGTTCGGTCTCGAGCATCAGCGCGTCGTAGCCCTTCATCAGGACCGGGTCGGCCTTCAGGCCGTGCAGGGCCACGTCGAATTCCGGGCCGGCGACCTCGCCATCCGCCACGATGACGTTCGCGGCGGACGAAACCGCCGCCAGCATCAGAGCCTTGTCGCCGGCATAGGCCGTCACGGTACGGCCGACATGGCCGAAAAGGTCGCGCAGGAGGCTCATTCCGGAGGATCGGCCGAGGGATCGGGGGCTGCGGAGACACCAGGGATAGCAGAGGCTGGCGCGGAGGGAACCCGTCCCTTCGCGAAGGGCCTTAACCCCACGCGGCCCCGTCAGCCAGACATCCTTCGGCAACATGAGCGTGCGACTTTGTGTGCCGTCCGCGTCTTGATGCGCGACCGATGGAACGCGGCTCCGACGATCCCCCCTCAGCCGGGTCCGCGTCCGTCGTCACGCCGCCGGAGCGAAGTTCGGGCGCCCCCCAGGCCCGCGCTTCGTACCGGCGGCGGTTTCGGCCGCCCGATGGACCCTGACCGCCGGGGTCGCGGCGCGTTCCTGTCTACCGACCTCCGCGCAGCGTCGAATACTCTGATCTGCCGGTCGACATTCATCCCGTCGGAGACGATGCGCGTGGCCCGGGCGCAGGCTTCGCCCATGACGAGCGCATCCGCACCTTCGACGATGGCTGCTGGAACGCACGCCATCACGACGCCGCGGGATGCCGCGGTCAGTCCGGCGTTGAGACCCTCGTCTTGGATGACCCCACGGACGAGGCATCGGCGGGGAAGACCGCCACCAGCAGTTCGACCCTGTCGGGGTACCTCATACGCGCGCCCTGCCGGCGCCCGGGCGCAAGGTCCGGTGAATGCCGCCATGCCGCCCCGGTTTCGGGCCGGCATGGCGGCGCGTCGCGCATCAGCGCCAGAACGGCTTCACGTCGAGGAGTTCGGACCGGGCGTCGGCCGCGGCCTCGAGCAACTTCTGTGCGCCGGGGGCGTCCGGCCCCGGCATCGGCGGCCCGGACAGGCTTTCGGTCATCGCGCGGGCCGTCTCCAGGTCGTTGAGCGCCCCGAGATGGTCCTGGAGGTCCGACAGCGCGGCCCCGAACTTGTCCTGCCGGCGCAGCGCCTTCTTCTTCCGGTAAAGCCCTGCGAAGAATTCCGCGCCGTAGCGGAGTTTCTTGGCGGCGATCCGCGCCCGATGGCGGGTATGCGCATCGAGATGCTTGAGGCCGCGCCCGCGCTTCTTCAGCCGCTGGCGCGCCGTGTCGAGCACCTGCGCGGCGAAGTGGCGCCCATCGACGGCGGCATCAGGCTGCGCCGCCCAATCCCCCGTCTCGATCCAGCCGGCGAAGTCGATGATGAGCCCGCGCCACTGGGGACTCTCCAGGGTTGCCTGCACGGCCTCGTAGGCGACGGCACGCTCCGCCTCCGCCCGCTTGCCCAACGCCTCCAGGCCCGGTTCGTCGGGACGGTCCTTCGCGAGATTCGGCAACGTGTCGCTGAGGAACACGTCGAGGTTGCGGGCATGGCCGAAGGGTTCGGTCACCCGCTTGATCTCGTCGTTGAAGCCTGCGGCCCGGGTATCGCCCCCCAGCATGGGTGCGAACAGCGACAGCGCCGAGCGCAGACGTCGCAGGGAGACGCGGATCTGGTGCAAGGCTTCGGCCGGGCGACCGCCTTCCAGGAACGCGGTCTCGTTGAGTCGCATGTGGCGCAGGCAGGCGCGCGCCACGCAGCGGAAGACGTCTCCGGCGGTCGCCCCGTCGGGCAATGCCACCGGCTCGGCCTTCACCACCGCCGGCGCACGGCCTTCGAGCAGGGCGTAACCGACGGCGCTCTTGGCCTTGACCCCGAGGCGCAGCGGCACGGTCTCGGCAAGAGACTGGGCAAGTACGAACAGGTCGGCGGGGTTGCCGTCCTTGAGTTCCAGTTCGACTTCGCAGAGCGGCGCCTCGCCGGCGGGCGTTTCCACGCGGCCCTCGTCCAGCGTCACCAGCACGCGCGAGTCGCCCTGCTCCACCGGGATCTCACGCCGCATCACCACGGTGGCGAACAGCCGCTCCGGCGTCGCATCGGCCTTTTGCAAGACCGCCTCGGCCGCCGTGTCGGCCCAGGCCGCGGGATCGGGTGCCTCCCCGGCAATCTCGGTCTCCCACTCCGCCCGATCGAACAGGCCGACCCCGGCGCCCCCTGCCTTCACGGTCTGGATGTACCGGCCGCCCTTGGCGCGGACGCGCAGCGTCAGGCCCGCCTCCCGAAGGGCACGGTCGGGCGTGTCGTAGTAGGTCGTGACCAGCAGTTCCGGCTCGTTCGCGGATGCGTGCTCCAGTCGTGGATGGGACGCGAGCGCTGTCAGGTCCGGACCGGCGCAATCGAGCTTCAACTCGACCTCGCGGGGTTCAGCAGCGGCATGGCTTTCGGTGTCGCTCATATGCTCCTCTTCGTGACCTGCCTCGCCCAACGATGCAGGCATCTTCTTCGGTCGCATCGAGCCACGCGGGAGCGGCATCGGGGCGTGACCGTCCGACGCACCGCATTCAGCAAAGGCGGCGGCGCCTGCGGCGTCAAGCCGAGACAGAGCGGTCGGCTTCATCCGAGGGATGCTGCACTGCGTTAAAATCGCGCTTTCCCAAAACGGCACGGCGTGGCAAGACAAGTTGTCCACAATCCTTCTGCCTCGCTCGCCCCGGCTCCGACCGTCTGGCGGCTCACGGCGCGCTGCAGCGCCGGTGCGGCGGATCCCCCTTCCGAGCGAGCGGTGCGCCCCGGGTGGACGGCGGCATCGTGGAGATGGTCCGGTCGGTGACTGTTTTGAAAACACTCCTCGTTGGCGTGATCGGGCACGTCGATCACGGCAAGACCGCGCTGGTGCGTGCGCTCACGGGCATCGAGACCGACCGACTGAAGGAGGAACGCGCCCGCGGCGTGTCCATCGTACCGGGCTTCGCGCTGCTGACATCCGAGCGGGGCGAGATCGACCTCGTGGACCTGCCAGGCCACGAACGCTTCGTCCGCGCTATGGTGTCCGGTGCGACCGGGATGCGGGCGGTGCTGCTGGCGGTGGACGCACAGGAGGGCATCAAGCCGCAGACCGTGGAGCATCTCGAGATCGCCCGGCTCATCGGCGTGCGCCGCGGCGTGCTCGCGCTGACCAAGGCGGATCTGGCGGCTCCCGAGACGGTCGCGGCGCGGGCGGCGGAGATCGCCGCCGCCGCGTCCCGGGCCGGGATCCAGGCCAGCCCGGTCATCGCCACGTCGACGGTCACGGGCGCCGGCCTCACCGAACTCGCGGCGGCGCTCTCGGCGCTGCTGGAGGATGCGGAACCGGGCGGGGATGACGGCTTCCCGTACCTGCCTGTCGACCGGGTCTTCTCCCGTTCCGGGTTCGGGACCGTGGTCACGGGCACGCTGCGACGCGGGCCGCTCGCCGTCGGCGATACCGTGGAGATCGTCCCCGGTGGGCGCACGGCCGTCGTGCGAAGCCTCCAGATCCATGGTAGGCCCGTGGAGCAGGCTGCGCCCGGCCGCCGCACGGCAGTCGCCCTGCGCGGCATCGGGGTCGACGAGATCGCCCGTGGGCAGGCGCTGTCGCTGCCCGGCCTCCTGGCTCCCAGCGCCTGGCTCGACGTGTCGATCACCGCGGCCGCGAGCGCCGCGGCCGCTCTGGCGGGGGGCACAGGCTGTCGCCTGCTGTTCGGGACCACCGAGGTCGAGGCCCGTCTGCGCCTGCTCGACCGCGAGGCACTGGAGCCCGGGGCGAGCACGCAGGCTCAATTGCATCTCGCGGAGCCGGTGGCGGTGCCGGCGCGGGAGCCCTTCGTGCTGCGGCTCGACTCGCCGCCGGCCACCGTGGCGGGTGGGCGCATCCTCGATCCGGCGAGCCGCCGCCGGCGGCGCCACGAACCACGGGTCATGGCCGATCTCGCCGCCCTCGCAGCGGGGCGGCCGGCGGAGGTGATCGCGGTGCGCCTGGGGCAGTTGGGAGCTGCGGGAGCGCAGCTGCTCGAACTCGCCCGGCTTGCCGGCCTGGCGCCGGACCGGGTGCAGCCGTTGCTGTCCGCGTCCGGCGCCCGCACGGTCGGCGACCGCCAGATCGGGGCTCCGGCTTTCGACGCCCTGCGCGCCGGCACCCTCGCCAGCCTGTCGCATCACCATCGTGATCACCCGATGGAGCACGGCATCGCCCTGGAGCGCTTAGCCCGGACGCTCGCGATTCCCGAGGCGGTGACGGGCGCGGTCCTGCGGGACCTCGCGATGGCGGGCGCCGTCGTCCAGGCCGGCACCCTGTGGCGCCGCACCGATTTCGATCCGGCCCGTAACGAGAGCGAGGCCGCCCGCCGGCTGGAGCAGGTGTTTCGCCGGGCCGGCCTCAATCCACCCGACGAACCCGAGGCCGTCGGCCGGGACGTCCGGCGCCGCGAGGCGCTCACCTACTTGGTAGGAGCCGGCACGGTGATCCGCGCCGTCGACCGGGTTCAGCGCCGGGCCGTGCTGTTCCACCGGGACGCGGTGGCCGGCGCGAAGAGCCGCCTCGTCGAAGCCTTTCCCGAGGCCGGGACCCCCGAGACCGGCTTCCTGGCCCGGGAGGCCGGCGCGGCGCTCGGAATCTCGCGGAAGTTCTCGATTCCGCTCCTCGAACACCTCGACGCAACGGGCTTCACCCGTCGGACCGGCGATCGCCGGGTCATCGTGGGCCTCGAATCCGGCCGGACGGGGCCAGATGCGCGCTAGTCTTGCAGCGGAGCGGCGCTCGGTCCGGCGAAACCGTTCAGCCTGCTGAAGCGCTGGCAGGTCGACGCTTCAGCGGTCTAGAAATCCGCCCCGAACCAGTCGCCGGCACCCGGCTCGTAACACGTGTAGCCGATCAGGCAGTTCGGGTTGTCTCGGGTCGGCCTGAACGCGCGCTTGGCGACCTCGGTGGGTTCGCAGAACGAGCGGTCGCGGACGAAGCGGTCATAGGTCATGCCGCCGGTCCCGAGAACCAGGGCACCCCGCATCTGGACCAGACGCATCGTCTGCTGGCAGGTCATGGCCGTGCTTGACGGGCGCGTCTGCGCCGCCGCCGGTGACACCGCCAGAACGAGGGCCGCCGCGATGCGCGTGATCATCGCCCGAGTCTGCCTCCCCGCCATCGGCCGGCTCGAACATCCCGGCGCCGGGACTCACGCCCGGACGCTGTTCACCGCAAGGGGCGTCTGGCTGTGCCGTCCGGAACCGCAACGATCCGCGCCGTCGGAAGATCCTTCGAAATCCGGCAATCGGCGGGAGCCGCGACAGCCGTCCGGCCTGCGGATGGGGGTCGCATCTCAGGCCTCGCCAGGGATCCGCAGCGTGTTCCAGGCCGCCGCACCGGTGGCAGCCGGCACGAGCAGCGGCGTCCCGGGGACGAGCTCGGCATAGGTCGGCAGGTGACGCGCCGCGCAGGCTTCCCAGACATGGGCGCGGGCGACCTCGCGACCAGCATTGCGCAGACGGCCCCGCCGACCCGGCTCCAGGCTGACCCGCATGGCCGCCGCGATGGCGTCCGTGTCCTCCGGGTTCACCGACAGGGCCTCGCCGGGGGCGAGATATTCGGTGAACGGCGGCCGGGCGGGGACGATGACCGGGGTGCCGCAGGCCATGGCCTCTAGCACGCACAGGCCGTAGGCCTCCATGAGCGAAGGCAGGACGAGGGTGTCGGCGATCCGGTAGAGGCCCGGCATGTCCTCCTGCGCCACGGGGCCGGTGCGGATCACCGGCCTGCCGGGTCCGACTTCGAGCCCCGCGCGTTCGAGGGCCGCGGCACATCGGGCGGCGTAGCCGGCCTGCTCGAGCAGCGTGGGGCCGCCGGCCACGACGAGCTGCGCGGCGGGACAGGCCCGTCGTAGGATCGCGAAGGCCTCGATGATCGCGAGCGTGTTCTTGCGTGGCTCGAAGCCGCCGACGCTGAGGAAGACCGGGCCGCCGCCGAGGCCGAGACGCCGGCGGAGTCCATCGTCCTCCGGTCCGGGATCGGGCGTATAGGTCGTCCCGTCCACGCCGTTGCCGACGATGTCGGCCCGGGCACCGTATTCGGCCGCCAGAGTCGCGGCCCAGGTCCGGCTCACGCAGAGCAGGCGCCCGGCATCGACGATCGCCCGCTCCTCCCAATGCGCCAATTGCGGGTCGGCGAAGGTGTCGATGTAGTGGACGGTCCGCACGAAGCCCGGGATCAGGCGGCGCCGGGTCAGGGTCGCGAGCGCGTTGCCGCTGATCCGGCAATGGGCGTGGAAGACGTCGAAGTCGCAGGCCGCCGGGGTCGAGAAATGCGCGAGGTAGTCGGCGATGCGGGTGCCGACCAGCGCGGAGGCCGGTCCCGCCACCGGTTTGGCCGCGACAGAGATCACTGGACAGCGCGCCGCCCGGAAGAAGCCGCGCCCGGTCGGGTCGGGGGCATGGACGACCGCCTCGTGCCCGAGGCCGCACAGGGCCTCTCCGAGAGCCAGGGCGTGCACCACGCCACCGCGCGGATTGGTCGAGTGCGTGAGGATCGCGATGCGCAAGCGGCCGACCATGGGACGGTTCACCGAGGCCCGCAGCCGGTCGGGGGGCGCGCGCCCGCAGGCCCCGACCACGGTCCCCGCCGCCCTCCGGAGGTCCGCGGTATCCCGGTCGCATGGTTCGTGCCGCGTGAGGCTCCCGACGCCGCGGAATGGCTGGATCGCGATATGGCGGGTCCGAGCGGCACGCTGCAGCCATGCACATCCGCCCCGGACATCAGCGCCAGCCCCGCCACCGCATTGGCGCCTAATTTTGTGTTACGAATTCACTTTCTTTTCAAACGCGGCACGGAACCGCTCTTTTCAGGGCCGTGTGTCAGATTGTATCTCTCGTTCACGAGATCTGGAGCCGTCCGTCCCGTGTCCCAGTCGCCGAACACTGCCGTCGCCAAGCGCCCCGCCCGCACGATGCTGCGCCGCCTCGGGCTGCTCGGGGCGCTGCTGGTCCTGCCGACGGCGGTCCTCGCCTACGCGGACCTCCTGCCCGAATCGCTGGACATGCTGGGCCTCGACCTCGGCACGAGCCCGGATCTGCCGCATGTTGCCCGGCAGATCGCCATCGGCGCACCCTTGAAGATCGTGGCCTTCGGCTCGTCCTCCACGGAAGGCGTCGGCGCATCGAGCCCGGCCAACACCTATCCCGCCCGCCTTCAGATGGACCTGCGCAAGCGGCTGCACGGGATGGATGTGGCGGTCGTCAATCGCGGCATCGGCGGCGAGCACGTGGACGACATGCTGGCGCGGCTCGACCGTGACGTCATCGCAGCCGAGCCCCAACTCGTGATCTGGCAGACCGGCAGCAACGATCCGCTGCGTGGAGTGGCGATCGATCATTTCCGCGACGTCACGGTCGCGGCGATCCGGCGGATCCGGGAGGCCGGCATCGATGTGGTGCTGATGGAACCGCAATGGTGCCCGAAGCTGGAGGCCACGCCGGGCGCCTCCCGTTTCCTCGATGCGGTGCGCAGCATCGGCGAAGAACTCGATGTCCCGGTGATTCGCCGAGCCGACCTCATGCACGGGTGGGTGCGCGAGGGCAGGCTGACCACGAAGCAGCTCTTCGCCTCCGACGGCCTGCACATGGCGGATCGCGGCTATGCCCTCCTGGCGGAGGCGGCGGCACAGTCGATCCTGCAGGATGCGGGACCCGTGCGGACCACAGAGGCGGTCGCGGAATAGCGGGTGTCCGCCGTCTCCACGGTCGCGCTGGACTCGGCCGGCGAGGCTCCCCATCTCGGCGCGGTCGAGAGCGGAGCCGAATCTTGAGCCAGGACGCATTCAGGTACGACGACCGGGGCACGCCCCCACAGATGCACGCGACGACGATCCTGATGGTGCGCAAGGGCGGCCGGGTCGTGATCGGTGGCGACGGTCAGGTCAGCCTCGGCCAGACCATCGTGAAGGGGAATGCCCGCAAGGTCCGCCGTCTCGCCAAGGGTTCGGTGATCGGCGGTTTCGCGGGCGCGACGGCCGACGCCTTCACCTTGTTCGAGCGTCTCGAAGCCAAGCTGGAGCAGTATCCAGGCCAGCTCACACGGGCCTGCGTCGAACTCACCAAGGACTGGCGGACGGATCGCTATCTGCGCCGGCTCGAGGCGATGATGCTCGTCGCCGATCGTGAGGTCAGCCTGCTCCTATCTGGCTCGGGGGACGTGCTGGAGCCCGAGAGCGGGGTCATGGCAATCGGCTCGGGTGGAAACTACGCCCTGGCCGCCGCCCGCGCCCTCGAGGACGGCGACCTCGACGCCGAGGCGATCGTGCGGCGGGCCATGGCGATCGCGGCTGAGATCTGCGTCTACACCAACGGCAACCTCGTGATCGAGGCGCTGGACGCCTGACCCCCTCGGTTTGGGTCGCGCGGGCCATCTGCGCGTCACTTCAGCCCTGCTTCCCAATCGAATCTGACTTGCCCCATCGGCGTCGGCCCCCGCTCCGACTGTTCCGAAGCGCTTGCGACGCGCGACAGGCGTGCGCGGGCGGCGGCGCTCGCGCTCCGCACCGCCTGCCCCCCCTGGGGACCGGAAATCCCACGCACTGGGCCGCACAGCGAGATCTTCATCGGCCAGATCGTGCGCCAGTCGGGCTCGATGTTTTTGAGTCATTCCGAACCGTAGAAACAAACTTGCTTCCTGCCATCGAGAAATATTAAGTGCGGACCTGGTATTCATATTGGTATTGATCAGATTTTTGATCGCCTAAAAACGATCTGATCGATCCAAAACAGACGTCGTACCGGCATCACAATTTTATATCGCTCACGTCGGGGCGATATTTAGATTTAACGCGGAAAGTAATGGAAAATTTACACAGCATCGATTAATAAATTTGCGATTTCAAAATTTACCCAAAAGAAGACTGACGTCAGGACTATTCCATGCGCTCGCTCAACGATGTCCGTATCGTCACGAAACTTTCGACTGCCTTCGGCACGCTGGCTGCAGTCACCATCGGCATAAGCGCAATCGGATACACGCATCTCGCGTCGATCCAGCACGTGAATTACCAAACCGAGCATTCTTACAAGGTCATCTCCGCCCTCGATGGCTTGGCGCGGTCGATGGTCAACCAGGAAACCGGCCTGCGCGGTTACCTGATCTCCGGCGACCCGAAGTTTCTCGACCCGTTCCGCAGCGGGCAGACCGCCTACAAAATCGCCCTGGAGGCCGCAAAGACGCTCACCGCGGATAACGGCGCTCAACAAGGTCGTCTGGAGGCCGTGAACCACTCCGCGGAAACTTGGTCGAAGGAGATCGCCGCGAAAGCAATTGCCCTCGTCGCGGAGGGCAACCTCGACCAGGCGCGCCGATTCGAGGCCAGCGGAGCCGGAAAGGCGTCCATGGACGCCTTACGCGCGCAGATCGCCGAGACCGAAACAGCAGAACGGGATCTTCTCACCGCCCGCAGCGCCGAGCAGGCGCGTTCGTTCAGCGCGGCCTATCTCGCGAGCTTCCTCGGCAGCATCGCGAGCGTCGTCATCGCCGCGCTTCTGGCCTTCCTGGTCTTCGCGATGTTGACGCGGCCTCTGGCTCGGCTTGTCGCGGTGCTCCAAAGGATGGCTCGGGGCGAGATCGAAGCCGAAATCCAGGAAGCGCAGCGCGGCGACGAAATCGGTGCGGTTGGCCGCGCCGTCGACGGCATCAAGGCCATGGTCGCCAAGAAGGCCGCAGAGGAAGCCGAGATGAAGCGGATCGCCGATGCGGCCGCCGCGGCCGAACGACGCCGGACCATGGTCGAACTGGCCGACAGCTTCGACCGCGCCGTCGGCGGGATCGTCGGGCGGGTCTCATCGTCGGCGACCGAACTCCAGGCGACCGCCCGGGCCATGTCGGCCACGGCGTCCGAGACGTCGAGCCAGTCGACCACGGTGGCGGCCGCCGCCGAGGAAGCCGCCTCCAACGTCAATACCGTGGCGGCAGCCGCCGAGCAGCTCGGTTCCTCCGTCCAGGAGATCGGCCGGCAGGTGGACGGCTCCGCGCATCTGGCCCAGCGCGCCGTCTCTGACGCCGATCAGACCAGCGCCCGCGTGCAGGAGCTGAGCGCCGCCGTCTCGCGGATCGGCGACGTCGTCGGCCTGATCTCGACCATCGCCGGCCAGACGAACCTGCTGGCCCTCAACGCCACCATCGAGGCGGCCCGCGCCGGCGCCGCCGGCAAGGGCTTTGCGGTCGTGGCCGCCGAGGTGAAGGCCCTGGCCGAGCAGACCGCGAAGGCGACCCAGGAGATCTCCGGCCAGATCGCCCAGATCCAGGCCTCGACCGGGCAGGCGGTGACCGCGATCGGCGGCATCACCGAGCGGATCCGGGAGATCAGCGGCGTGGCGACCTCGATCGCCGCCGCGGTGGAGCAGCAGGGCGCGGCCACCCAGGAGATCGTCCGCAACGTCGCGCAGGCGGCCCTCGGCGCCGGCGAGGTGACGAGCAACATCTCCGGCGTCGCCGGCGCGGCGGAGGAGACCGGAGCCGCGGCCAGCCAGGTTCTCGGCGCCGCCGCCGAGCTGTCGCGGCAATCCCACGCCCTGACCGCAGAAGTCGGTCGAGCCGATTCGCGAGCCTGTCGCCGCGAACGCCCGACCCGCGGGCGCAGATCTAAAGGCCGCCTGTGCGAAGCCCGGTTCGCGGAGATGCGATCAGGCGCCGTCGCGCACCGCCACGAATCACTGCAGGTGGCGGGTGTAGGTGTCCCCGGCCGCCGCCTTCAGGGCCGCGCCCGCCTCACGGCCGATCCGTTCCGCTTCGGCCGCCGGACCCTGCCGGGACGCCGACCAATGCCGACTGCCGTCCGGCAGGAAAAGCAGGCCGTCGATCCGCAGAGTTTCACCGTCGATCTGCGCCAGGGCGGCAATCGGCGTCCGACAGGATCCGTCCAATTCGGCGAGAAGCGCCCGCTCGGCCGAGACCGCTGTGGTGGTACGGGCGCAGGCGATGGGTGCCAGGAGGTCGCGGATCGCGGCGTCATCCGAGCGGCACTCGATCCCCAGCGCTCCCTGGGCGACCGCCGGAAGCATGTCCTCAACGGAGAGGATGCTGCGGGCCATGCCCTCCAGTCCGAGCCGCTGGAGTCCCGCCAGGGCGAGCAGCGTCGCGTCGCACTCGCCGGCCTCAAGCTTGCGCATCCGGGTGTTGGCGTTGCCGCGCAGCGGGACCACGCGCAGATCGGGCCGGCGCATCAGCACCTGCGCACCGCGACGCAGCGAAGACGTTCCGACCCGGGCACCGGCCGGCAGCCCCGCAAGCCCGTCCGCATGCGGCGACAGGAACGCGTCCCGCGGGTCGTCGCGCTCGAGGATGCAGGCGATGGCGAGCCCCTCCGGGAGCCATGTCTCGACGTCCTTCATCGAATGGACGGCGACATCGACTTCGCCGGCGAACAGCGCCTGCTCAAGCTCTTTGGTGAAGAGGCCCTTTCCGCCGATCTCCGAGAGGGGCCGATCGAGGATCTTGTCGGCGACCGTGGTGACAACCACCAGCTCGGTCTCCAATCCTGGATTGGCCGCCACGATCCGGTCGCGCACCATGCCGGTCTGCGCGAGCGCCATCGGAGAGCCGCGGGTGCCGATGCGCAGAGGGCGGTTCAACATCTGGTTCCGGATCGCTTCGTGGGCCACGACACTGCCTTATAGACTGCGCGCGGCGACAGGCCACGGTCCCTCTGGCAGTTTCGGACAGTCATAGCGCCGCCTTGAAATCCCGCCCCGCTTTCGCCGGACTGGCCGCCTAGCGGGACAGGAGCCAGTCCCCGAGTCCACAGGCGTTGTCGCGATGCTGATCCTGCCGAGCCGACGGCAATTCCTGACCGGGCTCGTCGCGGGTGCAGGCCTCACCACCGCAACGGGCGTCTACGCCTTCGACATCGAGCCGATGCACCGGCTGGTGGTCACGTCCTACGCGCCCGACCTGCCGAACTGGGATCCGGCGCTCCGGTTGCGAGTGGCGGTGCTCGCGGATTTTCACATCTGCGAGCCGTACATGCCGTTCGATCGCGTGGCGCAGATCGTCGAGGCCACCAACGCTCTCGAGCCAGATCTCGTCCTGTTGCTCGGCGATTATCCGGCCGGGCGGATCGCGTGGCGCAAGCTGCCGCTGAGCCAGTTCGCCCGGATGATGACCGAACTCAAGGCGCCCCTCGGGACGCACGCGATCCTGGGCAATCACGATTGGTGGGACGATGACGCGGTCCAGAGGTCCGGTCGCGGCGTGCCGGCGGTCCGCCGCCTTCTGGAGGCGCAGGGTATCCCGGTGCTGGAGAACCAGGCCGTGCGCCTGCAGAAGGACGGACGTCCGTTCTGGCTGGCCGGACTAGGGGATCAGCAGCCGTTCTTCCACGCCTGGAACACGTTTAGCTTGGCCGACCTGCCGCGGACCCTTGCGGCGGTCACCGACACGGCCCCCGTGATCCTGATGGCGCATGAGCCCGACATCTTCGTGGCCGTGCCCGACCGCGTTTCCCTGACGCTGGCCGGGCATACCCATGGGGGCCAGATCCGGCTGCTCGGCCACGCGCCGGCGATTCGGAAGGTCCAGGGGCACGACTATTCCTACGGACACGTCGTGCAGGACGGTCGCCACATGATCGTCTCCGGCGGCTTCGGGATGAGCCGGATCCCGGTGCGAATGGGCGTCCCACCGGAGATCGTCTTCCTGGAACTCGGGCCGGGTGCCGACTCGCCGGCCGCCACGTGAGCAGTAGAGCCCGATGCGTTCCCGGTCCCAGCGCTCGGGCGGGACGCGCGGATGCCGCCTGTGAAAGTATACGTGTGGCATCCGCAAGCAGTTCATCCTAAAATCCGGATGCTATTAAGAAAATTTCCAGCAAACAAATAGCATGCGCGTCGATTTGACACACAATGTCGTGCATGGGACGGTCCCGTACCGATTCGATAGGGGACGCTCATGCCGATCCTGCTCGGCCTCATCGCCATCATCGCCGCAGGACTGTTCTGGATCTTGCGGGTGCACGGGACCGTCAAAGGTCTCCAGGCGGTCGACCGGGACACGAAGGGCCTCCAGCGCCGGGCACTCTCGACCTTGGCGGGACTCGTCGGAACGCCGCTGCAGCGCGTGCGCGACCCGCGTCTGGCGGCGGTCATCCTGATGATCCAGATCGTTCGAACCGGCAGCACGCTGACCGCCAGCGAGAAGACGCGAATCCTGGAATACATGGAGACGCCGCTGGAGGTGGACCGGATCTCGGCCACTTTCGAGCGCGCCTGGGGCTACACGCATGCGCGGCTTCCGTTCTCGCAGGTCGCCGACGCGCTGGCGCCGCTGCTGCGCGACGCACTGACGCTTTCCGAGCGGACCGCGCTGATTGCCATGCTGAAACATGTGGCCGGAGCCCACTCGCCGCCCAGCGAGTTGCAGCGTGAGGGGATTGCGCGCCTGAAGCGCCGCCTTCTCGCCGGTGAAGGCCGAAACCTGGAGCGGCGGGGCGAAGCCGTCTGATCCGATCGGGGAACGATGCCGCGCCGCTCGTTTTTCGGCGGTCTCGCGCTAGATCGCCGTGATGCGCGCGCTTCTGCCTATTCTCATCCTGACCGCCCTGACGGCCGGTGCCGAATCCGCCCGGGCGCAATCGTGTGATGCCCTGGTCGCCAGGGTAACGTCTGAGACAGCGGCCAAGACCGCCGAGCGCCGCAGTGACTACGCCAGTTTCACGGTCGGTTCGGACATGACCCTGACGCTGGCCTGCGGCATCCCCGACCTGTCGTCCTTGGGTGCGCAGTTCCGCGGCGCCAATCCGCCGGACAGCTATTACGACCTGTTTGGGCAGGCCGGGCACGCGGTCACCGGCATTGACGCTGCGGTGATCACCGAAGCGGCGCATCGCGCCCAGGCGACCGCGACGAAGCTGCGCCACAGCAGTGTTGACCTCGGCGGAGCCCGGGTCACGTGCTCGTCGATGATCTCACCCGACAAGGGGCCGCTGACGCTCTGCGCGGTCATCGAGAACAGCGACCGCAGCTGAGGCCGGCCGGCAAGCCGCCGGCCGGCGATTCCGGTTCAGAGCGGGATGTTGTCGTGCTTCTTCCAGGGTTGCTCCATCTTCTTGGTGCGTAGCATGCCGAGCGCCCGGGCGATCCGGCGCCGGGTTGAGTGAGGCATGATGACTTCGTCGATGTAGCCGCGCTCGGCCGCGACGAACGGAGACAGGAAGCGGTCCTCGTACTCCCCGGTCCGGGCCGCGATTTTCTCGGGGTCGCCCAGTTCGCTGCGGAAGATGATCTCCACGGCGCCCTTGGCACCCATCACGGCGATCTGCGCGGTCGGCCAAGCGTAGTTCACATCGGCGCCGACATGCTTCGAGGCCATGACGTCGTAGGCGCCGCCGAAGGCCTTGCGGGTGATGATCGTCACCAGCGGCACGGTCGCCTGAGAATAGGCGAACAGGAGCTTCGCCCCGTGCTTGATGAGGCCACCGTATTCCTGGGCCGTGCCCGGAAGGAAGCCCGGTACGTCGACGAAGGTGACAAT